>JABEVD010000097.1 GCA_013044025.1 Burkholderiales bacterium | reverse complement strand
CGATGGTCAGCATCTGACCGGAATGGAGGAGGGGGAGGTGAATGGCTTGCTGCGAAATCACGGTTTTCCCTGCATCCAGAACAGGCTTCAGGATTTCCCCTTCCGGTAAATCGATCGAGGCGGAGAGATATCCTCCCTTTTCGACGACGGTTGCGCAGAAATCCCGGATCAGGTCTTTCTCGGTTTCCGCCCGAAGGGCATGGCAGGCATTGATGGTTTGCAGCACCAGGTTGTTCCTGCCGAGCGCCACGACCGCGCGATGATGTTCGGTCACATCCTTCAGCGTGAACAGCAGGAATGCGGATTCGCCGCGCTCGTCCGGGATCGGCGCAAGGGAAATGTCCCAATAGGTTTCCCCCCTTTCCGGGTGATCCGGGAAGACGAAAGGACGGGTATGCGCGTGATAGGGGATTCCGGTTTCCAGCACCTTCCGGCAGATTTCGATGAAAGGGGAAGGGTACAGTTCGAAATGGTTGCGGCCTGCGAATTCGGAGAGGTCTCGCCCGCAGACATCCGCATAGGCCTGGTTGACGCGGACGAAATTGAAATCGCGGTCGAGCACGACGATGCAGTCGTGCGCATACCGATGGATGAGTTCCAGCAGCTTCGCCTCCTGGGGAAGCTGTTTCACCGGATCGGTTTTCATATTCCTGTTCCGGACTTCGAACAGGCCGTGCTTGCAGTAATGGGAACGATTTGCATGATGCCCTCCGGACTCCATTTTGCACCAGAATCCGCGCCATGATCAAATTATTGGAACCTGTCTCAGTTTCGGACCGGAAGCGCTGCCTCCCTGCAGAAGAATTTCTCGAATTCGGCAGGCGCAAGGGGAGGGGAATACAGGAAACCCTGGGCGAAATCGCAGCCGATGGACTTCAGGATCTCCAGTTGGGAAAGGTTTTCCACGCCTTCCGCGACCACCCTGAGGCCGATATGGTGGGCCATGGAAATGACGGCCTCGACGATGGCGGCATCCCTTTCTTCCGATGCGACGGACGAGACGAAGGCCCGATCGATCTTGAGAAAATCCACTTCGAAATTCCTGAGGTGTTCGAGGGAAGCGGATCCGACCCCGAAATCCTCGATGGTGATTTCCATTCCGCCCCTGCGCAGGGAATCGAGCAGTTGCTTCGCCTTTTCAGGATTCCTCGAAAGCGTGTCTTCCCTGATTTCCAGGGTGAGGCTTCCGGGAGGAAGACCCAGCCTTTCGATCCATCCGCTCCACTGCCTTCCGATTTCGTCTGCGGAAAACAGTTTTCCTGTGATATTGATGCAAAGCGGGACGATCCTTCCGTATTGCCCATGCCAGCGCTTCAGTGTCGATGCGACTTCATGGAAAAGCCATTCCACGATATCGGGCATGATCCCGAGTTCCTCGGAAAGGGAAACGAACCGGGCCGGCTCGATCATCCCGAGGGAAGGATGATTCCAGCGCATCAGCGCTTCCGCCCTGAAAAGTTGTCCGGTCGCAATGTCCATGATGGGCTGGTAATGGATGAGGAACTCGCCCCTTTCCTGCGCCATCCTCAGGTCGCGGCTGAAAGCGATCCTTTCCTCCGCCTTGCGCTTCATCGCTCCGGTGAAATATTCGAATGCGTTCCCGCCTCTCGCCTTGGCCGCATACATCGCCAGATCGGCATTCTTGAGCAGGGTGTCCGCATCGGTTGCATCGAGCGGGTAGAAAGCGAGGCCGATGCTCGCCGTGATCTGTACGAGTTCCTGGCCGAGCAGGTAGGGCATCGAAACCTCGACCAGCATGTTCTTCATGATCCTGCCGAGCCTCGCCAGATCGTTGAGTTCCGGGATGATGATCGTGAATTCATCCCCACCCATTCTCGCGATCGTGTCGGATGAGCGTAGCGGTTTTCCGATCCGTTCCGAAATTTCCATGATCAGGAGATCGCCCGCGTCATGGCCCCAGGTGTCGTTGATTTCCGTGAAATGGTCGAGATCGATGAAGGCGAGCGCAAAAGGCAAGCCGCTTCGTTCGGATTGACGGATCGCATCGCGCAGCTTGTTCCGGAACATCCTGCGGTTGGGAAGATTGGTCAGGGTGTCGAAATTGGCCTGCAGCCAGATGATTTCGTCCTTTTTCTTTTTCTCGGTGATGTCCGAGAATTGCAGCACATGGCGGTGGACATGGCCTTCCGGAGTATGGACGATGCTGATGCTGGTCCAGTGCGCGAACACCTCTCCTCCCTTGCGGAGGCTCCACAGCTCTCCCTGCCAGTTTCCTTGTTCCTCGATCGAAGGCAGCAGGACGCTCAGCGTTTCATGGTCTGCGGTTTCGGAGTGAAGCAGATTCGAGTCGGTTCCGACCACTTCCTCCGGCTCATACCCGGTGATGCGGGTGAAGGCGGGGTTGACGTCGATGATGCGGTTTTGCTCGTCGGTCACCATGATGGCTTCCCCGCTGGTCTGGAACACCAGGCTCGAAAGCTTCATGGATTCCTCGATGAGTTTTCTGCCGGTGATGTCGCTGGCATAGCCTGCGGTGCCGAGCACATTGCCGTCGTCGTCGATGATGGGCGTTTTGAAGGTTTCGGACCAGTATTTCCTTCCCTTGTTGAGTCCTTCCTCTTCCAGATATTTGCGGCGCCTGGTGTGCATCACTTCGAGATCGTCCCTGCGGTATTTCTCCGCGAGTTCGAGCGGCCAGATCTCATGATCGGTCTTGCCGATGAATCCGGATGGGGATTCGCCTCCGATGGTTCTCGCAAGCTGACGGTTGATGGCGAGATAGCGTCCTTCCGTATCCTTCAGCCAGACCATGTGCGGCATGTTGTCGAGGATGGAGGTGAAATGGGCGTCGCGCTCCCGGAGCCTTTGCTCCATGAGCTTGCGCTCGCTGATGTCACGGGAAGAGGCGTAAACGAAACGCTTGCCGTCGATGATCACGTTGACCGCATGGATCTCGACATCGATCAGGGTGCCGTCCTTGCGGAGGTGGCGGGTATCGACGATTCTTCCGTTGTCTGGGATTTGGGAAATGAGCTGCTCGATGTCGGTATCCGCATCGAAACGTGCATCCCACTCGCGCAGGTTCATGCCGACCATCTCTTGCTGCGTATAGCCCAGCATGCGGTAAAAGGAATCGGAGGCTTCGAGGAGGCGGCCCTTTTCGTCGAGAATGTGCAAGCCGTCTCCGGCAGTCCTGAACAGCAGGCGAGTCTTGGCGATTTCGCGCTGGAGTTCCTGTTCGGCGCGTCTTCTTTCGGTGATGTCGTGGATGATGAGGTAGTGCAGTTTGCGCTGTTCGAGGAAAAGCGTGCCGGCATGCACTTCCACGTCCCTGGTTGCGCCGCTGGCGAGGCGGTTGCTCAAATGCAGGCAGTCCTCTCCTTCCGCTCGCGAAAGCCTTTCCCTGAATTCTTCGGGGAGCAGGAGATGGATTTCGCCCATGTCCATTTCCCGGAGCGCTTCCCGAGCGTAGCCGTAATAACTGCAGGCTGCGGCATTGACGTCGACGATGTGGCCGGTTTCCGGATCGGTGAGCAGCATGGGAATCCTGGCGCCATGGAAAAGCTTGCGGTAGCGCAAATCGCTCGCGGCTTTTTCCGCATCGGAAGAAAGCATCCTGAAGAGCATCCTGCTGGATTTTCTGGCCAGGCTGTAGAGCGAAGCGGAATAGATCAGATACATGCTCACCACCGTGGTGATCACGCCGGGAGCAAGCTTGCCTGAGGAGATCTCGAAAACGAGCCGGGACAGGCACAACAGGGCGAGCGGAACGAAGTAAGCCTGGAATGCCGGAAAATAGGCATACCAGGAGACTGCGGAGCCGGCCATCATGCCCATCACCACCAGGAGCAGCAGGATTTGCTGGAGAGGCGCGCCGTGGGGGAAAAGCAGGGTCGGCAGCAGTCCCCAGGCGAGTCCGGAGAGCACCGATCCGGTGATCGCGATCCTTTGCCACAAGAATACCGGAACATTGGGAAACCGGTCATATTCCCGAAGCAGGCACAGCCGGAACGCGGTGATCGCCAGGATGGAGGATACCCAGGCAATCAGCATGCCCCTGGAGACGAAATTCCACAGGAAGGAGGCGGTGAGCAGGGAAATGGCGACGTTGACGGCGAGCACATTGCGGACGCGCGAAAAGAAAGCGGCGATTTTCGCTTCCTCTATCCGTTGCATCCCTGCAAAAGCCATATTCGTCCTCGATCGATTAACCCATGCCCGCCATCTTCATTCTATGGCAAGAATCGAATTTGTAAACTGGGTAAGAGCCCTCCGGCATTTTCCGGAGGGCGAGGACATCACTTGCTCAGCTTGTCGAGAAGCTGTCTGATTTCGTTGCGGCGGCCTGCATCTGCGTCTGCGCGGCCGGGGCGGGGAGGCGCTGCGAGCGCTTTTTTCAGATGGGCGATGGCGCCGGCCTTGTCTCCCTGGATGGAAAGGAATTCTCCGTAGAAATAGTTCTGGTCGATGCCGTTCGGATCGACCTTCAGGGCGCGTTCCAGGTATTCGCGAGCCTTGTCGTAATCGCCGAAGGAACCGAAGCGCGGGACCTTGTAATAGAGGCTGCCGAGCGAAGTGAGCGCGGATCCGTCCAGCGCATCGGGATTGATCCTGATCGCTTCGAGCAGGAGATCCCGCGCATCCTTGGCGGTGCCGCCTGCCGAGAAGATGCTCTGGTATTTCGCCAGCGTGCTGGTGATGATGCCTTCCCAGATGAGCGGTTCGGCCTTGCCGGGAAATTTTTCTGAAACCTGATGCGCCTGGTTGCGCAGGGAAGCGAAATAATCTTCCTGACGGTTTTCAGGGGTGCTGTAATAGCCTTTCGCCCATGCGTGCTGCAGCGTGGCGATGTCGTCCATCATCGGGTCCGCGTGGGCGCTCGTTGCAAGGAAAAAGAGGAAGACTGCGAAAAAGGAAACGAGTTTCTGCATGCTGGATTCTCCTGACTATTTGTTTCCCGCGGCATATTCTCGGATTGCCGGGGTCTGTTTTCTGATCGATCCGTCCACGAGGGCGGGAAGGATGGCATTGATTCTGACGAAGAGCGATTCCGGGAAGCCGATGTACTGCTCGCTCTTGTCCTGTTCGATCGCGGACACGATGGCGGCTGCGACCACTTCCGGTTCATCCATGTTGACCTTCATGGCTTCGGACATGCGGCTCACCGCGCCGGCGTTGATCGGGGTTTTGACATAGCGCGGCCCGACATAGGTCACGCCGACGCCGGTGCCTTCCAGTTCCCTTCGCAATGCTTCCGAAAGCCCGCGGACCGCGAATTTGCTCGCCGAATAGCTGGCAAAACAGGGAAAGGCGATCGAGCCGTACACCGAGCCGACATTGACGATCCTTCCGGAACCCTTTTTCAGCAGGTGGGGCAGGATCGAGTTGATGAGCAGCATCGGCGCGATGGTGTTCACCCTGAAAAGCCTTTCGATGCTCTCCGGGGTTTCTTCCTGAAACAGGCGGAAGCTCATGATGCCTGCAAGATTGACCAGGATGTCGATTCCTTCCCGAATCGCCAGTTCCGCAAGCTGCAATGGACCGGAAGGGTCCAGCAGGTCGGCCTCGGCGATTTTCACCTTGCCGCCGGACGCTTCGATCCTTGTCCTGATTTCCTCGAGTGATTCGGAAGTGCGGTCCGCGAGGAGAAGACTCGCCCCGCCTTTTGCCAATGCCATCGCCAGCGTGCTGCCGATGCCGCCCGCAGCTCCGGTGATGAGTATGTGTTTCCCATTGATATCCATTTGATCGACCTGTTCGTGGAACAAATGCCGCAAAGCGGCAACCGGATCCCCCGATCATATCCGCGCCGGATTGCAGGCAGGTTTCAAGCCCTTCCGATCTTCGTTGCGAAGTATAGCCCAATACGGTCGCAGGGGTAAGGGATGGAAAGTCATGGCGGGACTACGGTTCATGAGATAGAATCTTTCGGGGATCGGGCGCTTCGACAGGAGGTTCGGCCTATGGCGGAGGGATGAACCGCCATCTGTTTCGAACAGTTTCGGAAAAGGTAGGACAACATGACAAACCTGTATCAAGGCCGTCCCGATCTGCAGACTTTGACCTCCTTCAGCGGATTGTCCGACGAGGATTTTCGCAATCTCCTGCAGATCGCGCCGAAAATCAAGCCGCATATTCCGGAACTCACCGATTCCTTCTATGCATGCCTGCAGTCCGACGCCCATATCGCATCCCATGTGCAGGGAAGGGTGGATCAACTGAAGGTGACGCATCGCGCCTGGCTCTGCAGTCTTTTCGATGGGAATTATGGCGAGGATTTCGTTCTGCAGCAGGAGAGGATCGGGCGGGCGCATGTGGTGGCGAAAATTCCCCCGCTTTTCGTGGCAGCCAGCATGAGCTTCCTGCGCGCCGCTTTCACCCGGCAGATCGAGAAAGCAGCCTTGGAGATGGGGGAGCATGAGGGAAAATACATCAGCGCGCTCCTGGGCCTGCTCGACCTTTGCCAGTACCTCATCGACAGGGCTTACGAGGAAGACAGGCTAGACAGGCTGGCCGGCGTGACCGGCATGTCCAGAAAGCTGCTGGAAAATCTCATCTCCCTGAAGCCGAAGGGCTGATTTCGGACCTGGTCCAGATCCGGAAATTCACCGGGCGCCGAGCACGAATTCCACCCTGGACAGCTTTTTCTCGTCCCTGCCCGCATCGACGATGAAGATGCGGTCGGGGTCTGCATGCCCTTCCTGAAGCAGGTAATCCCTGACCCGCCCGGCGCGCCGCCCGGCAAGATCGCGCAGATCCCCGGGACCTACGCGGATGCTTGCGAGCAACAGGGATTCCATTTCGGGGACCGGCAGGCGTTTGGCGAAGCCGATGAAATTGCGCGGCTTGTTCGGCAGCTTTGCGTCGTCATACGCCATTTCCAGATATTTCGGGTATTCTTCCGGCGCGATCCGGATGTCCTGGACCGAGCGTACCGATTGCCCCCTTTTCAGGAGTTCCTGCATTTTTTCCACTTTCACCAGGCGTTCGAGCCCGATTTTCTTCAGTCCTTCCTGATCGTCTGCGGGGTTCGTCATTCCGATGACATCGAGCTTGAGGCCGGGGCGCGCCTTCAGGGCTTTTGCGAGCGCATCGAGTCTGGAGGGCGCATCTGCGGGCAGCGCGTCGCTTCCCGGCGCAAAGTCGATGTGACTCATCTCCTGCTGATGGTCCGAGAAAATGCTCGCGATCATCGTGAAGGGAGAAGTCACCGCCTTCAGGATCATGTTGAAGATCGCCTTGGCGATGATGCTGCCCACATCGAATTGCGGATCGTCTAGAGAACCGGAAATGGGCAGGTCGATCGAAATGTTTCCTTCCCCGTCCTTGAGAAGGGCCACTGCGAGCAGGACGGGCAGTTTCGTCGCGGTGGGGCGATCCACCTTTTCGCCGAAAGTGAGCTGCCGCAGGATGAGATGGTTTTCTGCCGTGAGCTTGCGGTTCTCGACATGGTATTTGACGTTGAAATCCAGTTTTCCCTTTGAAATGCCATAACCCGCGTATTTTTCCGCATAGGGGGTGAGAGGGGAGAGTTCGAAATCCTTGAGCTTTGCCAGAAGATCCAGATACAGGTTTCCGGAAAGGGGATCGATCTTGCCCTGGATGTCGAGGCTGCCCTGGTCGTTCACTTTGCCGGACAGGGCGATGTCCGCCCGGTTGCCGGAAGACAATCCGCTTACCGTGCCGGCGAGCCCGGTGAGGTCCGCGGCATAGTTCGGGTGAATGAAATGGTCATGGAAATTGACCCGTCCGCCGCTCAATTCCACGCTGCCGATGCGGATCGGGGTTTTTCCGTTTCCGGAGGATTTTCCGTTCGAGGAAAAGATCTGCTGCAGGTTGAAGGTTCCGTCCGGATTGATCACCAGCCTGGAGTAGAAATCCTTGAGGGAGATCTTTCCGATGGAGACTCTGGCCGAAGGCAGGATCCTCGCCTTCACCGCATTCAGGCGGAGCGATTTCCAGTTGAGGAATTCCTCCGAATGCTTGCGGTCGATCGATGCGAATCGACCAATTCCGAGATTGCCGTAATACCCCGCGCCTTTTGCCCCATAGCGCAGTTTCCCCTTCGCATAGACTGCGCCGTCGGTGATGGTGATGTTCAGCAGGTTCGCGAAATAGGGCTGGAAAGGCACGATCGCAACCCGTTTCGCATCGATGTCGAGCGCGAGCTGCAAGGGTTCGAGGGAGATTTTTCCCTTCGCATTGAGATGGCTCGCATTGCCCAGCGTCGATTTCAGATCGATCGAAGAGAATTCGTGATTGCGGTTGCCGATCCTGGAAACCTTCAGGTCGATGTTCTCCGCCCTGATCGAGGAATACCGGCCCGCCGTCACCGAGCGGAATTGCGCGTTCGATCCCTCCACGGAGATTTTTCCGATTTCATAACTCCAGGGGGCGGAAGGTTTTCCGGAAGAAGGCGGGAGCAGGTTGGCGACATTGATTTCCCCTTTCGCATTCCTGAACAGGGTGAGGGATGCGCCCTTCAGCGAAACCGAATCCGCAATGATGTTCCGCTTCGAAACATCGAAGTCTCCGCCCTTCAGGGAAAGCGAATCCATCGTGAAGAAACGGTATTTTTTCCGCACCGTTCTGCTCAGGGAGAGATCGGAAAGTTTTGCCACGACATCGGTGAAAGCCGTTTTGCTTCCGATCCGGAACCCTCCTGAAAGGTCCAGCTTCCCGGAATCGACATCGAAGCGAATCAGGTCCGAATAGTAGGGGGAATATTTTGCGAGATTCACCTGATCGAATCTTGCCTTGCCCTGCGCGGAAAAGGGCGCGAGCGAAAGTTTTCCGGTTTCGCTGAATTTTTCGCCCGAATCGGTGGCAAAGGAAGCCTGCATGGAGGCGGTCCTGTCCCTGGCGGTGGAAATGTCTTTCAGGCTGAGGTCGATGTGCCCGATCCGGGTTTCGAAGCGTCGGGGAAGGCTGCGGTCCGTGAAATGCAGACTTCCGTCGCTCACCCGGATTTTTTTCGCCTCGAAGAGCGGGGAGGGGCCTTTGCCTCCGGAAGGAAAAAGCGCTGCGACATCGAGACCGGATTTCGTGCGGGTCAAGTCGAGCGCAGGTTTTTCCAGGGAAATGTCGTTGAAAAGAATTTTCTTCGAATCGATCGCGGCGATGTCTGCGGACAACTTTTCTGCGGAAAAGAGCGGCTGCTGCTTCATGTGCACGGAAACGCGGTTCAACGCAACCGTTCCGGACAGGGATGCATCCTTCCCTTTCGAGAAATTCGCAGTGAGGTCCGCGTCTAGGCTGGCGGAATCGATTGCGAATTTCTGCTTCGGGAGGAGCTTCATGAAAGGGGGAAGATCGAGCCCTTTCACCTGCATTCTGAGCTTCGTTTCGAGATCAGGAGCGAACACGCCGGATTTTCCTGAAATCTCCAGAGGCGCTCCGTCGAGGCTCGCCTTCAGCGAAAGATGCGGGACGGCCGCATCCGGAAGATTGGACAATTCCGGAATCGACAGGTCGATTGCGGACAGCACATGCTTCTGCTCCCCGTCGTCGAAATCCACTTTCCCCTGTTCCAGGCCGATGTTGTCGAAATCGAAGCGCAGCGGTTTTTCGGAAGGTTTTGCGGATGGTTTCGAGAATGCGTCCAGGATGTCGGAAAAATTCCATGCATTTTTTTCCCGGACGATCCTCACTTCCGGCGAGACGAGCTTGATTTCGCTCAGGACCAGCCTTCTTTCCAGGATGGATTGCGCTTCCAGGTTCACGTAGAGTTCGCCGATCTTCACGAAATCGGTTTTTCCGTCGCGCTCCTTCACGGTGATGTCCTCGAGCCTCGCGGACAGGGCGAACGGGTTGAAGCCGATCCTGCCGATGCTCACCTGACGGTGCAGCGTCTGCCCGAGCGATTCGGCGAGATAGGGTTTCGCATAATGGGGCACGGCGACATACAGCGCCCCGCCCAGCAGGAAGAGGAATGCCGCAGCACCCGCGAAAAACTTCAATGCCTTCGGGATGGATTTCACGTCAGGGTTCAGGAGGTTTCGATTCTTCTATTCTAGATTCCCGGAAGGCCGGCGCAAAGTCTGGCGCACTTCGAACGAGATTGCGTCGAGCCGGTGGCCGCTTGCGAAATATGCTTCCCGTTTCGATCCTGCAAGGTCTTTTCAGGCAATGGTAGCATGACGCGGGCTATAATTCAGACATGGATTTCATGATCGGGAGCGCACATGAAAGCAATGGCGTTTCTGCTGCTTTCCGCACTTTCCTTCTCCTCCATGGCTTCGCCAAATCCGGACGAGATGGTGGGGCAGGTGGTGAAGGAAGTGCTCCTCGCGCTTTCCTCGGACCAAAGGATCACCAGGGAACCTTATGAGCTCGACCGGATGGTCAGAAGGAAAGTGCTTCCCCACTTCGAGGTTCGCACCATGGCGAGACTCATCGTCGGGAAAGATCGCTGGCGCGATTCGTCGCCGCAATTGAAGGACGAGCTGAGCGACGCCTTTCGCACCTTCCTCGGGCATGCCATTTCCGGTGCGCTTTCCGGTTATGACGGAGAGAAGGTCAACATCCTGTCTTCCAGCGTGGGGGAGGGAAGGGCGTTGGTCAGGACGGAAATTCTGGGGGACGGCCGGACCGAGCTCGATTACGATATCTTTTACGCCCATGGCGCCTGGATGATCTACGATGTGGAACTCGACGGGCTCAGCATCGTGAAGCTCTACAGGCTGGATTTCTCCAGGGCGCTGCTCCTGGGCGGGGCTTCCGGTCTACTCGATGCGTTGCAGGCGAAGAACCGGGAAGTCGAAAAGGGCTGGGGGGATCAGGTTTCGGATTCCCGGCATGCCTTTTCGAACTCCTCCACCGGCACCGGTCTGCCGAAATAATAGCCCTGATACAATCCGCATCCGTGTTGCCGCAGAAAGGCGAATTGCTGGTCCGTCTCCACGCCTTCCGCGACGGTCTTGAGGCCGAAATTCGAGGCGATGCCGAGAATGGTGCGCACCATGATGGCGCTGTTTTTGTCGATGTGGAGATCCCGGACGAAGGACTGGTCGATCTTGATCTGGTCGAGTGGCAGCCTCTTCAGGTAGGAAAGGGAAGAATAGCCGGTGCCGAAATCGTCCATGGAGAAACCGATTCCGGTGGCGCGCAGATCGTTCATCTTGTCGATCGCGTCGTCCACATCCTTCAGGATATGATTCTCGGTGAGTTCGATCTTGATCCTGGAGGCGCGGATTCCGGTCTTTTCGATGGTGTCGCGCAGCATTTCTACGAAATAGGGCTGGCCGAGCTGTTTCGGGCTGACATTGATGGAGAGGTCGATGTCGCGCATCCTGGGATCCATTTCCCATAGCCGCAACTGCTCGCAGGCCTGCTCCACCACCCAGTCGCCGATGGGGATGATCATGCCGATTTCTTCCGCGAGCGGAATGAAGTTTGCCGGAGAGATCAGGCCTTTCTCGGGATGGATCCAGCGGATCAGCGCTTCGGCGCCGACGATTCTCCCTGTTTCGTCGACCTGCATCTGGTAGAAAAGGCGAAGCTGTCCGAGTTTCAGGGAAGCGCGCAGATCCTTCTCCAGTTGGGCGCGGTTTTCCATCTCGCGCTGCATTTCCGGGTCGAAGAAACACACCATGTTCCTTCCCCCCGCCTTGGCCTGATACATGGCGAGATCGGCCTGCTTCAGCACTTCTTCCAGGCTGTTCCGGTGTCCCTGGTAGAGGCTCACGCCGATGCTCGGGGAACTGTGCTGTTCGATTCCGTTGAGAAGATAGGGCTGGTTGAGTTCGGAGCGGATCTTTTCCGCGATGAGTTCGGACTGGGAGGCCGCTTCGTGCATGTCGACGCTCAAGGCTTCGAGGGCCACCACGAATTCGTCTCCGCCCAGGCGGGCCACCGTGTCGCCTTCGCGCACCCTGCGGGTCAGTCGATGGGCGACCGCCTTCAACAGCAGGTCGCCCACATCGTGTCCCTGCGTATCGTTGATGGTCTTGAAATTGTCGAGATCGAGGAACATCAGCGCGCCATGTTTTCCGGTGCGGGCGCTGATCGACATGCTCTGCTGAAGGCGTTCCTGGAGCAGGCGGCGGTTGGGCAGGTGGGTCAGGGAATCGTAGAAAGCCATGCGATGGATTTCTTCCTCGGACTGCTTGCGGATGGTGATGTCCTGGACCATGAACAGCACCGCATCGTCTTCCCCCAGTTTCGCGATCGAAATGTCGGCGAGGAAGGAATGCCTGATGCCATTTCTCACCAGTTCGAAACCGAAATCGCTGCAGTGCTTTCCGCTCATCAGGATCTGGGCGATTTTTCCGTCTATTTCATCCTGGTCGAGCAGCGATCCCATGGTTCGCCCCTGCCAGTCATCGCCGCATCCGAACATTTCGAGTACGGCCTGGTTCAGAAAGCCGATCAGGCCGCCCGCATCGAGCACTGCGAAGCCGATCGGCATGTTGCGCACGATCTGTTCGTTGTAGGTGTTCGCACGCAGCAGCGCCTTGTGTTCGGCATGGAAATAGGTGTCGAGCGCAAGCCCCATGTCGAGGAAAATGATCTTGTGCAGGGCATACCATGTATCGAGCACCTGCTGCGGGTTTCCCGGGCAGCATTCCATGATGAGCGGCATGACCAGACCGAGATACTTGCAGTAGGCGCTCATGTACCATTTCGGCGTGAGGCCGAATCTCTGATGCGCAACGCCGACATGCAGCCGGTTCTCCACGTAGGATTCGTCGTAGATTCCTGCAGTGAGCTGGCTGAAATATTCCCCCTGGACCTGCTTCAGATGTTCCAGCTTTTCCTCGTTTCCGAGAAACTGGCGAAGCTCTGAAAAGGAGGTCAGGTGCTCGTAGAAACGCTCGATCAGTTCCTTGCGGTGAGGCTCGAGGATTTCGTGGAGCGAGCGGAGCAGCTCCTCATCCCTTTCGTCGAAGCAAAGAAAGGCCTTGCGCCTGTCCAGTTCCTTCGAGTCGATTCCAATCTCGTCGAAAAGGGGCATGTCACTTCCAGCAGGGTCGGAGATTCAGATTCATTGCGCTTCAATGGCCGATGGCGGAGAAGACCTTTCTCGCGATCTTTCCAGTCGCCTGGAGTGGATTGGCGCGGATCGCCTTTTCCTCTTCGGCCATCATCGTGAACAGGCCGTCCATCGCCTTTTGCGTGATGTATTCTTCCAGTCTTGCATCCTGAGCGCTCACCAGTCCCAGTTTTTCTCCCTGAGCGGCGAAACGGTCGTAGGTTCCGGCCAGTCGGACTTTCTGCATGGCCCTGGCCACGATGGGCCTGAAGCGATCCGCGATCGAAGCCGAAGTCCTGCTTTTGAAATATTGCGTGGCCGCATCATTGCCGCCGGTGAGGATGCCTTTCGCATCGGAGACGGTCATCGATTTCACCGCGCCGACGAGCAGATTTTTCGCTTCCGGCACGGCGGCTTCGGCCGCACGGTTGATCGAGGTCTTGAGATCTTCGCCGTATTTTCCGAGCCCGACCTGCTGCAGGAGCGCATCCAGTTTTTGCAGGTTTCCCGGCAGTGGGATGGTCACTTTCGGATTTCCGAGATAGCCGTTCGGCTTTGCCAGCGACGAGACTGCGGACTGGGCGCCCTGGGTGAGCGCTTCCTTCAGCCCGGTGATCTGGTCGTTGTTGCTGATTCCGGAGAGGTTCCCGCCGCCTCCGAGCAGGTTGTTTTCGATGTTGCCGAGTTTCGGGTTGTCCAGCAGTCCTCCGAGATCGATGGCCTGGGCAGCCTGGGGAAGGAGGAGACCGGAAAGGACGGCGATGGCGGCGATCTTCATGGGAGACTCGGTTCAAAAACTTCATTTTCCACGCCTTGGGCGATGAGTTCAACTGATATTTGCTCCGACTTGACTCCGGGCGGGCGAAGTTGTAGGTTTGACGTCTTTGTGCCGTGCGAGCAGGGGCGTGTATACGGTGGATCTGTCCGGATCTGAACTTTTCAGGGGCGCCCCAGGCGAGACGCTGGAATTCGTGCGCGCTCATGCCGAGAGGATTTCCCTGGCTTCAGGGGAAGTGCTGCTTTCTCCCGAGCGGCATAACGAGCACATTTACATCCTCCAGTCCGGAACCCTTTCGCTTCGTTTCGGCTCGCCCGAATCGGTCGAGATCCGGGTGCTGAGACCGGGCGTTTCGGTGGGGGAAATGTCCATCGTCGACGGCGAGCCTCCTTCGGCCTATGTGGTGGCGAGAGAAGCCTGTCAGCTCGTCAGGCTGCACCGGGAAGTGGTCATGGGCATCATCACTGAAAATCCGGTGGCCTGCAACCTGCTCCGAATCCTGTCCGGCTGGATGAAATCCAATACCGCCTATATCCTCAACGACCGTTTGACGATCGACGAATTGAGGGGGGCAGCCCAGCATGATGCGTTGACCGGCCTGTACAATCGGCGCTGGCTGGACGAAAGGATGCGCAGGCTGCGCGGAGACGAGATGCCGCTCACCGTGCTCCTGATCGACCTCGACCATTTCAAGTCCTACAACGATCTCCATGGTCATCAGGGTGGAGACAGCGCACTGGTCGCCGTGGGCGAAGTGCTGAGGAAGGTGGCGAGGCAGGGGGATGCGCCCTGCCGATATGGAGGGGAGGAGTTCCTGGTGCTGCTCGAAAGAACGCCGCTCGAAGGCGGCGTCGTGATGGCCGAAAGGATCAGGAATGCCATGCTCGTCCGGGAAGTCAGGAACGCGCGAGG
>JABEVD010000096.1 GCA_013044025.1 Burkholderiales bacterium | reverse complement strand
TATTTCTCTCTGCTCCTGCTTTCGGTCAGCCGGTCGAAGGCAGGGATTATCTGATCGTATCCGGAACGCCCCCTGCGGCCAAATCGCCGGTCACCGTGACCGAATATTTCTATTACGGATGCCCGGAATGCTATGACCTTGAACCGGTGATCAACCAATGGGCCTCATCCCATCCTTCCGTGAAGCTGGATCATGTACCGGCTTTCAGGAATGCATGGATCACGCTCGCCCGGACCTATTATGCGCTGGAAAAGATGGGCATCGAATCCAGGCTTCGACCCATGATTTTTTCAGCGATTCGCGAGCAGGGAATCGATCTATCCAACGAGAGCGTTCTGTTCGGATGGATCATGAAGCAGGGCGTTCCCATCGACCGCTTCCAGTCGCTGTTCTTTTCCGATGAAATCACCGAAAGGATAAAAGATTCCATGAGGCTGGCGCTGGATGATCACATTTCTGGAGTACCCGCCATCCTGGTCGACGGAAGATATCTCATGCTGGGCGATCTTGCCGACACGAAATTGCTCGATGAACTCGTTGAATTCGCACAGGAGGACCGGAAGCATTGACGCTGCGTGTTTTCATCACCGGCGGATCCAGCGGAATCGGTTTCGAACTCGCAAGGCAATACCTCGAATCCGGGGCCATCGTCGGGATCACCTCAAGGGATGCTTCCCGACTGGAATATTTCGGGCAGCGCTGGCCCGATCGCGCCGTGCTCCTCAAGGCGGATGTCCGGAACATGGTTTCGATGAAACAGGCCGCAGCGCTTTTCCTTTCCCTGCATGGTGTGCCTGACCTCGTTTATGCCAATGCAGGCATCAGCATCGGGAACCTGACCTGGCAGGAACAGGATGTTCCGGTTTTCGAGGAAATCCTGGACACCAATGTAACGGGCATGGTTCGCACCTTTCAACCCTACATCGCGGCGATGCGACAAAGGGGAGAGGGAAAACTGGTGGGAATCGCGAGCATAGCAGGATTTCGCGGTCTTCCCGGCGCGAGCGCCTACTCCGCTTCGAAGGCTGCAGCCATCTGCTATCTGGAAGGACTGCGGGCAGAGCTTTATGACAGCGGAATCCGGGTGATCACCATCTGCCCGGGCTATGTCGATACGCCCATGACTTCCGAAAATCCCTACCCAATGCCGTTCCTGGTCCCCGTAGCGAAAGCCGCATCCGGAATCATCCGGTCTGTCGAAACTGGAAGATTGCGCTACACTTTCCCATGGCAGATGAGGGGAATCGGCATGCTGCTCAGGATGCTGCCGGACCGGCTGCATGCCTTTCTTTTTTCCAGGGCTCCACACAAGCCGAGAAGGGGTGATTAGAGAAACCCCTGCTCCATCAATTCGTGAGTGAGCAGATAATAATCCTTCGCCCCCTGGCTTCCGGGCGCATGCGAGAAAATGTCGCGTCCATATGCCGGACTTTCAGCCAGATTCACGTTTTCCATGATCCTGGTTTTGCACACCTTCCCCTCGAACCTTTCCTCGATGCTTTCCAGCGTCTTGTAGGCAAGTTTCCTGCGATTGTCGAAGCGGGTCATGACGATCCGGTAGTCGTATTTCCTTCCGAATCTTGCCTCAAGCACCGATAGCAGGGAAACGACCCTCTGCACACCCTGCATCGAAAGAAAATCGGCTGAAACCGGAATCAGCACTTTCTCGGCGGACATGATTGCATTCAGGGATAGCACTCCCAACATAGGACAGCAGTCGATGATGACGGTCTTGTTTTCCTCCGGAAAACTTTCAGCAAGACCTTCGCGAAGCCAGGAGGCCGCTTTTCCGTTCTTGCCGAAGAGTGCGTCGACCTTGGAAAGATCCTGATTGGCTGCAATGACCCTCAATCCATGCCGCCGATTCTGCACGAGTTCCTTCAGCGTGCTTTCGTTCCGGAAGAATGCGCCGATTCCCCTGACGGACTCTTCGTCGACACCGAGCGCATGGGTGAGATGGCCCTGGGGATCCAGATCGATGGCGAGCGGGTTTCTTTCAAGCAGTGCCAGCGCTGCAGCTAAATTGAGCGCAGTCGTGGTTTTCCCCACCCCGCCCTTCTGGTTGAACACTGCGATGGTCGCCATGCCTGATCTGTGCAGAATTTTCCATTTCCTATATTACCCCAGATCCTGCATGGTTTGAATTTTTCCGGTAAGTCCTGCATACAATCTCGCCATCTTTTCCGCCATGGCCCCGGATCGCCAGGTCATTGCGTGTCTCAGACTTTTCCCGGACATTTCCTTTCTGAGTTCTTCATCCTGCAGAACCCTGACCATGGCTGCAGCGAATTCATTTTCGTCTTCCTCCGGCACGATCGCGCCGCTCTCTTCGGTGAGGATGTCCTTTGTCCCCATGAATGCGGTCGATATCACCGGTTTCGCAGCCGCCATTGCCTCGAGAAGGACCAGTCCCTGCGTCTCGGTTCTGGATGCGAACACGAAGGCATCTGCGGCAGCATAACAATCCTTCAGTCTGTCTTTTCTGTCCAGATAGCCGATGAAACGAACATGCTCGTTCATCCCTGCCTGGCTGGTGAGCCTTTTGAGCGAATCTTCCGCCGGACCTTCCCCTGCAATCAGCAGCAGCAATCCCGGAACTTCCTGTTTCGCAATTTGCGCAGCACGGATCAGGAATCCGATACTCTTTTCGAAGGCAACCCTGCCGACGAAAAGCAGAATTTTCCTGCCTTCCTCGATCCGCTGTTCCTTCCTGAAGCCTTCCGCATCCCCGCCCGCGAACATTTCCTCAGGAATGCCGGTCGGGATGATGTGCATTTCCATCTTAACTCCGTAATCCAGCAGGGTTTTCGCCATGGCATGAGAAGGAACGACGATCGCATCGACCGCTTCGCACTGTTTTCTGGAAAATCTTCTCGCAGCACCTTTCAGCCAGGCTGCCGGAAGAAAGGGGATATAGTGATGGAAATATTCCTCGAAATAGGTGTGGTAGGTGGTGACGCTGGGAATGCCCAGCTCCCTGGAGATGGAGCATCCTGCATAGTGCGCGACGAAAGGGGTCTGGATATGGATCAGGTCGTAATCCCGCTCCGGAAGCATGTTTGCAACATTTTTTGCCGCTCCGTAAGACATCATTCTGTCTTCCGGATCGAGCAGCACTCTGGAAGAAGGAATTCGGACGATGCTTTCATCCGGCTCCTGATTTGAACCATAATCCGGAACGGCCAGTGTGACATCCACACCCAGGTTTCCAAGTTCCTTGCGGAAAGTCTGCATGGAGGTGGAAACTCCGTTGACGCGAGGGAAATACACGTCGGAGATCATCAAGACTTTCATGTGCCGGCCCGGTATCTGACCAGCACACTATATCTGTCGATGATTTAGATTTTGTGACAGCCTATTCCACGGTCACCGATTTGGCCAGGTTCCTTGGTTTGTCCACGTCGGTGCCCTTCTGCAGCGCGGCATGGTAGGCGAGAAGCTGGAGCGGGATCGCGTGCAGGATCGGGCTCAAGTAGCCGGCATGCTCCGCCATCCTGATGACGTGGATGTGCTCCTCGTCGTGGAAATGCGAATTGGCATCCGCAGAAACATAGAGTTCGCCTCCCCTCGCCCTGACTTCCTGAAGGTTGGACTTCAGCTTCTCGAGCAGGGAATCTCCCGGTGCGACCGCCACCACCGGCATGTTGCTGTCGACCAGCGCAAGCGGTCCATGCTTCAGTTCGCCTGCAGGATAGGCCTCGGCATGGATGTAGGAAATCTCCTTGAGCTTCAATGCCCCTTCCAGCGCGATCGGATAATGAATCCCTCTTGCCAGGAACAACGCGTGGTGTTTGTCGGAGAATTTTTCCGCCCATTCCACCAATTTTGGTTCGATTTCCAGCGCCCTGTTGATCGAATGAGGCAGCTTGCGCAACTGTTCGAGATGTTCATTTTCCTGCTCGG
>JABEVD010000095.1 GCA_013044025.1 Burkholderiales bacterium | reverse complement strand
GGAAGCGTTCCAGGTTCAGGCTTCCATCGGCTATCCGGTGATCATCCGGCCTTCCTTCACCATGGGCGGAAGCGGGGGAGGGATCGCCTACAACCGCGACGAATTCGCTTCGATCTGCGAGGCGGGGCTGGATGCTTCTCCGACCCGCGAGCTTCTCATCGAGGAATCGGTGATCGGCTGGAAGGAATACGAGATGGAGGTCGTTCGCGACCGGCACGACAACTGCATCATCGTCTGCTCCATCGAGAATCTCGACCCGATGGGCGTGCATACCGGGGATTCGATCACGGTCGCCCCCGCGCAGACGCTCACCGACAAGGAATACCAGATCATGCGCGACGCATCGATCGCCGTGTTGCGCGAAATCGGCGTGGACACCGGCGGATCGAACGTGCAGTTCGCGATCGATCCGAAAAGTGGCAAGATGATCGTGATCGAGATGAATCCTCGCGTGTCGCGCTCTTCCGCCCTTGCTTCCAAGGCGACCGGCTTCCCGATCGCGAAGGTCGCGGCGAAGCTCGCGGTGGGCTATACGCTCGACGAACTCAGGAACGAAATCACCGGAGGGGCGACGCCCGCTTCCTTCGAGCCTTCCATCGATTACGTCGTCACCAAGATCCCGCGTTTCGCCTTCGAGAAATTCCCGCAGGCAAACGATCGGCTCACCACCCAGATGAAATCGGTGGGCGAAGTGATGGCGATGGGGCGAACCTTCCAGGAATCCTTCCAGAAAGCGCTTCGCGGCCTCGAGACCGGAAAGGACGGGCTCGATGAAATCACGTCAGACCTCGACGAGATCGAATCCGAACTCGGCGATCCGGGGCCGGAGCGGATCTGGCATGTCGCCGACGCATTCCGCAACAATCTGAGCTTCGAGGAAATCCGCAGCCTTTCCGGGATCGATCCCTGGTTTCTCGCCCAGATCGAGGATCTGGTGAGCCAGGAGAAGGCGCTTGCCGGAAAATCCTGCTCCGAACTCGGATATGCGGAACTCAGGAAATTGAAGCGGAGTGGTTTTTCCGACAGGAGGCTCGCCAAGCTTCTGGGATGCGCTGCAGAAGAAGTGAGGGCGCGCAGGACCGAACTCGGTCTGCGTCCCGTGTACAAGCGCGTCGATACCTGCGCGGGAGAATTCGACACGAACACCGCCTACCTGTATTCGTCCTACGAGGAAGAATGCGAAGCGAGGCCTTCTGACAAAAAGAAAATCATGGTCCTGGGCGGAGGCCCGAATCGCATCGGTCAGGGAATCGAGTTCGATTACTGTTGCGTGCATGCCGCGCTCGCCATGCGCGAAGACGGCTACGAGACCATCATGGTGAACTGCAATCCGGAGACGGTCTCCACCGATTACGACATGTCGGACCGGCTCTATTTCGAGCCGCTCACGCTGGAAGACGTGCTGGAAATCGTGCATGTCGAAAAGCCGGTGGGCGTCATCGTGCAATTCGGGGGTCAGACCCCCTTGAAGCTTGCGGACGACCTTGCAGCGAACGGCGTTCCGGTGATCGGAACCAGTCCGGACATGATCGACTGCGCCGAAGACCGTGAGCGTTTCCAGAAGATGATCCACGAACTGGGACTGCGCCAGCCGCCCAATCGTACCGCGAGGACCGAGGCGGATGCGCTTTTGCTCGCCGAGGAGATCGGATATCCGCTCGTGGTTCGTCCGAGCTATGTGCTCGGCGGTCGCGCGATGCGCATCATCCACAGGAAGGAAGACCTCGAGCGCTACATGAAGGAGGCGGTCAGCGTTTCGAACGATTCGCCGGTGCTGCTCGACCGCTTCCTCAACGATGCGCTCGAAGTCGACGTGGATGCGGTCTGCGACGGCAAGCGCGTGCTGATCGGCGGGATCATGGAGCACATCGAGGAAGCCGGCGTGCATTCCGGGGATTCTGCCTGTTCGCTGCCGCCCTTCTCCCTTTCTCCGGAAATCCAGGACGAACTGAGGCGCCAGACGGTGCTGCTGGCCGAAGCGCTGCAGGTGGTGGGACTCATGAACATCCAGTTCGCGATCCAGGGAGAGACGGTGTATGTTCTGGAAGTCAATCCCAGGGCGTCGCGCACCGTTCCCTTCGTCTCGAAGGCGACCGGCCTGCCGCTTGCGATGATCGCGGCAAGATGCATGGCGGGAAGATCGCTCGATGATCAGGGCGTGGGGGGGGAAGTGATTCCCGATCATTATTCGGTGAAGGAAGCGGTGTTTCCCTTCATCAAGTTCCCGGGCGTGGACACGCTGCTGGGACCGGAGATG
Organism: Burkholderiales bacterium; assembly: GCA_013044025.1. Taxonomy (GTDB): domain Bacteria; phylum Pseudomonadota; class Gammaproteobacteria; order Burkholderiales; family JABEVD01; genus JABEVD01. The sequence goes on along the minus strand of JABEVD010000095.1, from coordinate 36,423 downwards.
AAGTCCACCGGCGAAGTCATGGGGGTGGGGAAGACCTTCCCGGAAGCCTTCGTGAAATCCCAGCTCGCGGCCGGCGTGAAGCTTCCGCAATCGGGCAATGCCTTCATCAGCGTGAAGCAGGCAGACAAGCAGAAGGCAGTCGAAATCGGCCGCATGCTTGCCGAAAAAGGCTTCGCCATTCATGCCACGCGCGGCACCGCGCTCGAATTGAATCGGGCCGGAATCAATGCCGTGACCGTCAACAAGGTGACCGAAGGGCGACCCCATGTCGTCGACATGATCAAGAATCATGAAATCGACCTCATCGTGAACACGGTGGAAGACAGAAAGGCGGCCATTCGCGACTCCTATTCGATCAGAAATGCGGCGTTGCAGGGCAGGGTGACTTATTACACGACGATGTCGGAAGCGAGGGCTGCCTGCATCGGAATCCAGCACATGTCCGAGCTCCACGCCTACAGCGTTCAGGGGCTGCACGCCGCGCAAGCAAAGGAACAGAAATGAACAAGATTCCACTCACCGTGACCGGTGCGGAACAACTCAAGGCGGAACTGCATCACCTGAAAACCGTGGAGCGCCCGAACGTCATCGCGGCGATCGCGGAAGCGAGATCGCACGGAGATCTTTCCGAAAACGCAGAATACGATGCGGCCAAGGATCGCCAGAGCTTCATCGAGGGCAGGATCGCAGAACTCGAATCCAAGCTTTCCAATGCGCAGATCATCAATCCCGCGCTCCTGGATGCGGAAGGAAGATGCGTGTTCGGCGCGACCGTGGAACTGGAGGACCTTTCCTCCGGTGAAGTCGTGGCCTATCAGATCGTGGGCGACGACGAGGCGGACATCAAGCTCGGCAAGATTTCGGTGAGTTCCCCGATCGCGCGCGCCCTCATCGGCAAGTCGGAAGGGGATATCGCGGAAGTGATGGCTCCCGGCGGCATTCGCGAGCTCGAGATACTGGAAGTCAAATACATCTGATGAAATCGGATGGATTGCGCAATGCCCTGCTCACCCTCTGGGTGGGCGGGCTGTGGGTGACAGGATACATGGTGGCGCCCCTGCTGTTCTCGTCGCTTCCCGACAGGATGCTCGCCGGCATGCTCGCCGGCAAGATGTTCGCGGCGATTTCCTGGGTGGGATTCGTTTGCGGGATCTATCTGCTCATCGACAGCGCCCACCGCTCCGGGACTTCCGCCCTGAAGGAAGGATTCTTCTGGGCGGTGCTCCTGATGCTGGTGCTGACTGCGGCCGGACACTTCGGCATTCAGCCCGTCATCGAGCACCTCAAGGAGGAAGCGATGCCGCGCGACGTAATGCAGAGCGTGTTCCAGGACCGTTTCCGCACCTGGCACGGCATTTCCAGCGTGGTTTATCTCGTGGAAAGCGTGCTCGGATTGTATCTCGTGGTGGCGAAGCGTTAGGCCCTGGGCAGCACGATCTTCGGTTTTTCCGCAGCCCTGTAGACCACCAGCATCTTGCCGATATGCTTGACGGGATGAGCGGAAAGCTCGCTGCAGATTTGCCCGAGCGCTTCTTCCCGCTCTTCCTTTTCACCGCCCTGGAAGCGGATCTTGACGAGTTCGTGGCTTTTCAGCGCGACATCGATTTCCTTGAGGACGGCAGGAGTGAGTCCGTTCTTGCCGATGAGGACGACCGGTTCGAGTGAATGCGCCTTTTCGGACAGGAATTTTTTCTGCTGGGGTGTGAGCATGGTATTTCCAAATGCATGATTTTAACCGATGAAGAGAAGCAAGACCAGCCGTGCATGGATGCACGAACATGTCACCGACCCTTACGTGAAGCGCGCGAAAAGCGAAGGCTACCGCTCGCGCGCCGCATTCAAGCTCCTCGAGATCGATGAAAAGGACAGGCTTTTCAGGAACGGCATGACGGTCGTCGATCTCGGCTCGACCCCCGGCGGATGGTCCCAGGTGGCGGCTGAGAAGGTGAAGGGCGGCAAGGTGATCGCGCTCGACATCCTGCCGATGGAGCCGATTTCCGGGGTGGATTTCATCCAGGGGGATTTCCGGGAGGAGGAAATGCTCTCCCTTCTCGAAAAAAGTCTGGATGGAAGACAGGTGGACCTTGTAATTTCCGACATGGCCCCCAATCTTTCCGGAGTGGGGACCACGGACCAGGCGAGAAGCATGCATCTTGCCGAGCTTGCCCTGGAATTTTCCAGGGATCACCTGAAGCCGGGCGGTTTTTTTCTGGTCAAGGTTTTCCAGGGAGAAGGTTACGAGGATTACCTGAAGGAAATGAGAGCGGTTTTCCACAAGGTGCTTTCCAGAAAGCCGAAAGCTTCCAGGGATCGCAGCAGCGAAGTATACCTGCTCGGCCTGGGAAAAAACTGAACTTATTTGTTACGAAATGTCCTAAATGGGTTTAGAATTGAATTTGGACGTGCGAGTTTAAGGAGATACGTTGAACAGTCTGCTGAAAAATATTGTCATCTGGCTCGTGATTGCGCTCGTGCTGATGTCGGTTTTCAACCAGTTCAGTGCGCGCCATGCGACCCAGGGGCAACTGGAGTATTCCCAGTTCATCGGCGAAGTGAAGCAGGGCCAGGTGGCCAAGGTGACCATCGAGGGGCATTTGTTGAAGGGCGTGAGGACGGATGGCAAGCATTTTGTGACCTATTCCCCTTCTGATCCATGGCTGGTGAGCGATCTCCTGAAATATGGCGTGCTGATCGAAGCCAAGCCCGAGGAAGAACCTTCCATGCTGATGAACATTTTCGTTTCCTGGTTCCCGATGCTGCTGCTGATCGGGGTGTGGGTCTTCTTCATGCGCCAGATGCAGGGAGGGGGGAAGGGAGGCGCCTTTTCCTTCGGAAAAAGCAAGGCAAGACTGCTCGACGAGAGTTCCAACCCGATCACATTCGCGGATGTGGCGGGATGCGAGGAAGCCAAGGAAGAAGTCAGCGAACTGGTCGACTTTCTGAGGGATCCCTCCAAGTTCCAGAAGCTGGGCGGCAGAATTCCGAGGGGCGTGCTGCTGGTGGGTAGTCCCGGAACCGGAAAAACGCTGCTGGCCCGCGCCATTGCCGGGGAGGCGAGGGTTCCCTTCTTCAGCATTTCCGGATCCGATTTCGTGGAAATGTTCGTGGGCGTCGGCGCATCGCGGGTGCGCGACATGTTCGATCAGGCGAAAAAGCATGCACCGTGCATCGTGTTCATCGACGAGATCGATGCGGTGGGCAGGCAGCGGGGTGCAGGACTCGGCGGCGGAAACGACGAGCGCGAGCAGACGCTGAACCAGCTTCTCGTGGAAATGGACGGATTCGAAGGCGCTTCGGGCGTCATCGTGATCGCCGCGACCAACCGGCCCGACGTGCTCGATCCTGCCTTGCTGCGTCCAGGCAGGTTCGATCGGCAGGTGGTGGTGCCGCTGCCCGACATCCGCGGTCGCGAACAGGTACTGCTGGTGCACATGAGGAAGGTGCCGATCGCGCCCGACGTTTCCGCGCAGATTCTCGCGCGAGGCACGCCCGGATTCTCCGGCGCCGATCTCGCCAACCTGGTGAACGAGGCTGCGCTCTTCGCTGCGCGCACCAACAAGCGCCTGGTCGACATGGAAGACTTCGAGCGCGCCAAGGACAAGATCATGATGGGCGCGGAGCGCCGCTCCATGGTCATGCCCGAGGAGGAGCGCAAGAACACCGCCTATCACGAGTCCGGTCATGCCATCGTGGCGAAGCTGCTTCCCGGCACCGATCCGGTTCACAAGGTCACCATCATTCCCAGGGGACGCGCGCTTGGCGTGACCATGCAGTTGCCCCAGGAAGATCGCTACAGCATGAATCGCGACCACATCCTGAAGAACATCGCCGTGCTGATGGGCGGACGGATCGCCGAGGAAGGGTTCATGAAGCAGATGACCACGGGGGCAGGCAACGACATCGAACGGGCCACCGATCTGGCGCGGCGCATGGTGACCCAGTGGGGCATGAGCGATATGCTGGGACCCATGGTGTATGGGGAGAACGAGGGAGAGGTATTCCTCGGTCGATCCGTCACCACCCACAAGAATCTTTCCGAAGCGACGATGCAGAAGGTGGACAACGAGATCCACAACATCATCGAAACCCAGTATTCGCTGGCTCGCAGGCTGATCGAGGAAAATGCGGACAAGATCGAAGCGATGACGAAAGCCCTGCTCGAATGGGAAACCATCGATGCCGACCAGATCAACGACATCATGGAAGGCAAGGATCCTCGTCCGCCCAGGCCTTCTCATAACGCTCCAGCGGCGCCTTCCACCCCTTCAGACGGCAACAGCGCAAGCAGCGCAAAGCCGGCCGCCGCACTCTGAAAATCGGGCGCAGTTTTTCTGCGCCCTCCTGTCATGCTCACCTGCGGCAAATTCCGGTTTGAATTAACCCATCCTCTTGTCATGGGGATCGTCAATGTCACGCCGGATTCCTTTTCGGATGGCGGACGCGGCGCGGATGAGGCGATCGGTCATGGATTGCATCTATTCCGGGAAGGGGCGGATATTCTCGACATCGGCGGGGAATCGAGCCGTCCCGGCGCAAGCCCGGTATCCGCGCAGGAGGAACTCGCGAGGGTGATCCCGGTGATCGAGGCGCTGGTCAGGGAGAACATCCCGGTTTCGGTCGACACGGTGAAGCCGGAAGTGATGAAGGAAGCGATCCGCTGCGGCGCTTGTATCATCAACGACATCCGTGCGCTCGAGGGCGTCGACCTGGAATTCATCGCCCGATCGGAAGTCGGCGTCTGCCTCATGCACATGCAGGGGGAGCCACGCACCATGCAGAATGCGCCTGTCTATCGCGATGTCGTCGACGAGGTGGGAAAATATCTTGGGGACAGGATCGAGGCGATGACGAATGCCGGAATCGCTAAACAGCGCATCGTCATCGATCCGGGTTTCGGCTTCGGCAAGACGCTGGAACAGAATCTCGAATTGCTGCGCAACCTCGAGCAACTGAAGCTGCACGGCGTGCCGATCCTCGCGGGGCTTTCCAGGAAATCGATGCTGGGTGCGATCACGGGAAAGCCAGTGGAGCGGCGGGATCCGGCTTCCCTCGCAGCTTCCCTGCTCGCTCTGGAGAGGGGCGCGGACATCGTTCGGGTGCATGAAGTGGCGGGAATGCGCGACGCGATCATGATTTTGGATCAAATCAGGGGAAAGAAAAAATGAGCAGAAAATATTTCGGCACCGACGGGGTGAGGGGAAAAGTCGGCGAACTGCCGATCACGCCAGGATTCGTGATGAGACTGGGTTATGCCGCGGGCAGGATGCTGGCTTCCCGGGACTGGCATCTTTCGAGCGGCGAGCGTCCCACCGTGCTGATCGGCAAGGACACCCGGGTTTCCGGCTACCTGCTCGAATCCTCGCTGCAGGCAGGTCTGTCCGCAGCTGGCGTGGACGTTTTCCTGGCGGGGCCCATTCCGACTCCGGCGGTGGCCTATCTCACCCGCGCGCTGCGCCTTCAGGCGGGCATCGTGATCAGCGCGTCCCACAATCCCTATGAAGACAATGGAATCAAGTTTTTTTCAGGGACAGGGAGCAAGCTTCCGGACGAAGTGGAAACGGCGATCGAGGAGAGCATGGACGATCCCATCGTCACCAGAGCTTCCGCAGAGCTCGGACGCGCGAGGCGGATGAACGATGCGGCCGGGCGTTATATCGAGTTCTGCAAGGGAAGTTTTCCCTCGGAACTGGATCTCAGGGGAATGCGTATCGTGGTCGATTGCGCGCATGGGGCGACCTACCACATCGCCTGGAACGTATTCCACGAGCTGGGCGCGGACGTGGTGGCCATCGGCGCATCCCCGGACGGGATCAACATCAATCATGAATGCGGTGCGACCCACCCCGAAGCGCTGCAGCGCGCGGTGATGGAAAATCGCGCCGACATCGGCATCGCTTTCGACGGTGACGGAGACCGGGTGGTCATGGTCGATGCGCAGGGAAGGCTTTTCGACGGGGATCAGCTTCTCTACATCATTGCGAACCACAGGAAAAACAACGGCACGCTGAAAGGGGGCGTGGTCGGTACAGTCATGACCAATCTCGCCGTGGAGCATGCCTTTTCCAGGGCCGGGATTGCTTTCGAGCGGGCGAAGGTCGGAGACCGCTATGTGCTCGAATTGCTGCAAAGGAACGGATGGCAGATCGGTGGGGAAGGATCGGGGCACATTCTTTGTCTCGACCGGCATTCCACCGGAGACGGGATCATTTCCGCGCTTCAGGTGCTGCATGCGCTGCGCGAATCGAATGCCACGCTGTCCGGTCTGATTGCAGGAGTGGATCTCTATCCTCAGGTGTTGGTGAATGTGCGGGTGGCGAAGAAATTCGATTGCGATGCGAATGAAACCGTGAGAAATGCCAGAATCGACGCGGAAAGGAATCTGGACGGCGAGGGGAGGGTGCTGCTGCGCGCATCGGGCACCGAGCCGCTGATCCGCGTGATGGTCGAGGGAAAATCCAGGGACAGGGTGCAATTCTGGGCGGATTCGATCGCGCAGGCGGTGCGACAGGAAGCGGGCTGATTCCGCTTGAAGACCGGAAGGGGGATCATGCGGAACTGGTGGCACGCGCTCGGGGTACAGTGGAAGCTGCAGATCCTCATCATGACTGCGGTATTCGTGCTGTTCCTGGTTTTTCAGCAATGGATCGTGGGAATGTTCGAATCCCGCGAGCTGTCCGATTCGAGATCGATCGCCCAGGATACCGCTGACGGCCTCATCAACGGCCTCAACAAGCTGATGGTGACCGGCAAGATCAGCGATCCCCGCAACCGGCTGCTGCTGCTCAGGAAAATGTCCTCCACCAGGGGCATCGAGGAGCTCCGCATCATCCGGGCCAAGCAGGTGAGCGATCAGTTCGGGCCTGGATTGCCTTCCGAGGCTGCGGTCGATGCGCTCGACCGCAAGGCGATCGAAACCGCCAGACCCGTTTACAAAAAATTCAGAAAGGACGGGGAACTGCGCTTCAGGGCAGTGATCCCCTTCGTGGTGAGCACAAACTTCAGGGGAACGAACTGCCTGATGTGCCACCATGTGCAGCCGGGAAGCGTCAACGGGGCGGCGAGCGTCACGCTGAACCTGACCGACGAGGAACTCTCCATGGAGAAGCTGAACAGCTGGCTCTGGTGGGGTTTGCTGGCATTCGAACTGATCCTCTCCGCCATCATCGGGTCCTTCGTGCGCCGCATCGTCGTCAAGAACATCGAGGAACCGCTTGGCAGGCTCAAGCAGATCATGGGCGAGGCGAGGTCGAACATGGACCTCACCGTTCGAGCGAAAATCGACGGCAGGCACCGGGATGTGGATGAGCTCGCGGGAACCTTCAATGTCTTCGTCGAGAATCTGGAAGGCGTGACCAACAAGCTCGCCCTGTATGCGAAGGTTTTCGAGAACAGCGAGGAAGCGATCATCATCTCCGATGCGCAAAACCGCATCATTTCCGTCAATCGCGCATTCACCCGGATCACCGGTTATACCCAGGAGGAAGTGGTCGGAAGGAATCCGAAACTTCTTTCTTCCGGAAAGCAGGATCTCGAATTCTACGAGGAAATGTGGCGCTCGATCCGCAATACCGGACAATGGCAGGGGGAAATCTGGAACCGCAGGAAATCAGGGGAAATCTATCCTGAATGGCTCTCCATCAGCACCGAGAAAAACGACAGGGGGGAGCTTGCCAACCATATCGCGATCTTCACCGACATCACGAGCAGAAAGCGCAGCGAGGAAAGGATCCGTTTTCTTGCCTATTACGACCCGCTCACCGAACTGCCGAACCGCGTGCTCTTCGAGGAACACATGTCGAGAGCGCTGGCTGCTGCGAGGCGAAGCGGCAATCAGATCGCGCTGCTGTTCCTGGACCTGGACCGGTTCAAAAGCATCAACGATTCCCTGGGTCACCTCGCCGGGGATCTGCTGCTCCAGTCCGTTGCAAGACGCCTGAAAAAGCACATTCGCGAGTCGGACACGGTCTGCCGACAGGGTGGTGACGAGTTCATCATCGTCCTCACCGGGATCGAGAATCCGGAATCGGTCATCCATGTCGCGGAAGGCATCGTGAAGGAAATGGCCGAGCCCCACCACATCGCAGGCCAGCATCTGGTCGTTTCCTTCAGCATCGGGATCAGCCTTTTTCCGCAGGATGGAAGCACGAGCGAAACACTGATCCGGAATGCCGATGCTGCGATGTATCATGCGAAAGAAGCCGGCAGGAACAATTTCCAGTTTTTCAGCGCGGAAATGAATTCGGAAGCATTCGAGCGACTTTCCATGGAAGTGGATCTCAGGCAGGCGCTGAAAAAAGGAGAGTTCTACCTGAAATACCAGCCGAAGATGGATTTGCGAAGCGGAAACCTCATCGGTCTGGAAGTGCTGATTCGCTGGAGGCACGGCGAGAAGGGGGAAATCCCGCCTTCGAAATTCATTCCGATCGCGGAAGAATGCGGACTCATTTCCCCGATCGGGGACTGGGTGCTGCAGACGGCTTGCGGTCAGTGCCAGCGCTGGCGCGATTCCGGCATGATTTCCCTGCCGGTTTCAGCGAACATTTCCGCGCTTCAGTTCAGGCAGCAGAAAATCAGCGACATCATTTCGCGCATTCTGGAGGAAACCGGCCTGGATCCGAAACTCCTCGAACTCGAACTCACGGAAAGCATGGTGATGCAGAATGCGCAGGAAACCATGGTGACGCTGGCCAAGCTGAAGAAGCTCGGGGTGGAGCTTTCCATAGATGATTTCGGAACCGGATATTCCAGCCTGAATTATCTCAGGTATTTCCCCCTGGACAGGCTGAAGATAGACCGTTCCTTCGTCCGGGACATCACTACCGTGGAGGCGGATGCGGCGATCACCAGGACCATCATCAGCATGGGGCACAGCCTGAACCTCAAGGTGATCGCCGAGGGAGTGGAAACCAAAGCGCAGTTCGACATGCTGAAGGAGCAGGGCTGCGACGAGATCCAGGGTTTCTACTACAGCGAGCCACTGCTTCCGGAAGAATTCGAACGTTACCTGCAAGGGCGACGCATCGCCCACGGGTAACGTTCGGAAATCAACCGAATCTGCCGGTGATATAGTCTTCGGTTGCCTTCTGTTTCGGCGTGGTGAAGATCGAGGTGGTTTCACCGAATTCGATCAGCTCGCCAAGATACAGGTAGGCGGTGTAATCCGAGACTCGCGCAGCCTGCTGCATGTTGTGGGTCACGATGACGATGGTGTAATCGTCTTTCAGCTCGGTGATGAGTTCTTCCACCTTGGCGGTCGATATCGGGTCGAGCGCGGATGCCGGTTCGTCCAGCAGCAGCACTTCAGGCTTCACCGCGATGCCGCGCGCGATGCAAAGACGCTGCTGCTGACCGCCGGAAAGGCTGTTTCCGTTCTGCTTCAGCTTGTCCTTCACTTCGTCCCAGAGCGCAGCCTTCTTGAGCGCCCATTCCACGCGGTCGTCCATGTCGCTGCGATTCAGCCTTTCATGCAGCTTCACTCCGAAGGCGATGTTGTCGTAAATCGACATCGGAAAGGGGGTGGGCTTCTGGAAAACCATGCCGATCCTGGCGCGAAGGCTGTTGAGGTCGCGCTTGCCGTCCAGAATGTTCTCACCGTCGATGACGATTTCACCCGCCGCCCTCTGGTGAGGATAGAGCGAATACATGCAGTTCATGGTCCTGAGCAGGGTGGACTTGCCGCAGCCGGATGGTCCGATGAAGGCCGTCACCATCTTTTCCGGAATGGAAAGATTGATCGAGCGCAGGGCGTGATATTTTCCGTAATAGAAATCGAGATTGCGAACCTCGATCTTGGCCTTTTGCGATTTTGTCGATTCCATGTCAGTTTTCTTAGTGTAGATTGGTCTTGCTTCTGAACAGCACTCGGGTCAGGATGTTGAGCCCCAGCACGCCGAACGTGATGAGGAGCGCGCCGACCCATGCAAGCTTGTGCCAGTCGTCATAAGGGCTCATCGTGAACTGGAAGATGACCACCGGCAGGTTGGCCATCGGCGCATTCATGTTCGCATTCCAGAAGGAATTGTTGAGCGCGGTGAACAACAGCGGCGCGGTCTCGCCGCTGATCCTGGAGAGCGCGAGCAGGATGCCGGTGACGATACCCGCCTTGGAAGCGCGCAGGGTGACGAAAAGAATCACTCTCCATTGATGCGCGCCGAGGGCAGCGGCCGCCTCCCTCAGGCTGTTGGGGACCAGTTTCAGCATGTTTTCGGTGGTGCGGACCACGACCGGAATCACGATCAGCGCGAGCGCGAAGGAACCGGCCCAGCCCGAGAAATGATGGGTCGATGCGACGAAGATCTGGTAGACGAACAGTCCGATCACGAGCGAAGGCGCAGAAAGCAGGATGTCGTTGATGAAGCGCGTGGCAGGAGCCAGCCAGCCGCGCTGCCCGTATTCTGCGAGATAGATCCCGGCGAATATGCCGATCGGTGTGCCGATCGCGATGCCCGCGACCGTCATGAACAGGCTTCCCGCGATGGCGTTCAGCAATCCTCCGTTCGAGCCGGGCGCAGGCGTGATCTTGGTGAACACATCCATGGAAATGCTCGAAAATCCATGATCGATCAGGGTCCAGAGGATCCAGCCCAGCCAGAACAGACCGAAAGCCATGGCGGCCATGGAGAGGGACAGGTTGACGGCGTTGATGATCCGCCTTTTGGTATACAGATTCATTGGCGGCTCCTTAGGATTTCTCGCCTTCGCGCTTGCTCAGCTTGTAGAGCAGCAGCTTGGAGAACGCAAGCACGACGAAAGTGATGAGGAACATGATGAGGCCGAGTTCGATGAGGGCGGAAGTATACACCTTTCCGAAAGCCTCGTTGAATTCGTTGGCCAGCGTGGAAGCGATGCTGCTGCCAGGATCGAGCAGGGAAAAACTCAGATGCTGGGCATTGCCGATGACGAAGGTCACCGCCATGGTCTCGCCAAGCGCTCGACCCAGGCCCAGCAACACTCCGCCCACCACACCGATCCGGGTGTAGGGCAGCACGACATGCCAGACCACTTCCCAGGTGGTGCAACCCACCGCATAGGCCGATTCCTTGAGCGTCGGGGGGACGATCTCGAAAACGTCGCGCATCACCGATGCGATGAAGGGAATGATCATGATCGCGAGGATGATGCCGGCGGTCAGCATGCCGATGCCCATCGGCGCGCCCTGAAACAGGACGCCGATCACCGGCAAGGGCCCGAGGTGGTCGATGAGCCATGGCTGGAGGGTGTCCGCAAGTTTGGGCGCGAACACGAAAAGTCCCCACATGCCGTAAATGATGCTGGGAATGCCGGCGAGAAGCTCGATGGCCACGCCAAGAGGGCGTTTCAGCCAGGGTGGGGAAATCTCGGTGAGATAAAGCGCGATGCCGAAGCTGACCGGAATGCCGATCAGAATGGCGATGAGCGAAGTGGCAAGGGTTCCGTAGACCGAAACCAGCGAGCCGAACTGTACGTTTACGGGATCCCAGTCGGAACTGGTGAAAAAGCCGAAGCCGAAAGCCTTGATGGAAGGGAGTGCGCCGATAAAAAGCTCCGCGATGATTCCGGCAAGAAGCGCCAGTACCGCAAAGGCGAAGAATCTCGTCGTGTGCTTGAAGCCTGCATCGATGAAAGCCTGATATTTTTCCCTGGATTCAGATTTTGAATTGGTTATCATTGTCGAAGTTGCAATTAAAAGGGGCCGGAATGGCCCCTAATTATAGATCAAGTCATGTTACAGAAATCAGTTCCAGACCGATTTTCCGGAAGTATCCTTGATCTTTTCCTTCCAGGAAGACCTGATCAGGTCGACGACCGACTTGGGCATCGGCACGTAAACCAGCTCTTCGGCCATCTTGGCGCCGTTGTCATAGGCCCAGGAGTAGAACTTCAGCACTTCCTTGGCGTTCGCCGGCTTTTCCTGTGAGGTGTGCATCAGGATGAAGGTGGCGCCGGTGATGGGCCAGGAGCTCTTGCCTTCCTCGTTGGTGAGGATTTCGTAGAATCCGGGCGCATGCGCCCAGTCCGCGCCGGCAGCCGCTGCCTGGAAGGTTTCGCTCGAAGGCATCAGGAAGGTGCCGTCGTGGCTTTGCAGTTGGGTGTAGATCATGTTGTTCTGCAGCGCATAAGCATATTCGACATAGCCGATCGAACCCTTGATGCGCTGGACGTAGGAAGCAACGCCTTCATTGCCCTTGCCGCCCACACCCACCGGCCACTTGACCGCGGTGCCCATGCCGATCTTGCTCTTCCAGTCGCCGCTGACTTTGGAAAGATAATTGGTGAAGATGAAGGTGGTGCCCGAACCGTCGGAACGGTGAACCACGGAGATCTTCATGTCGGGAAGGTTCACGCCCTTGTTGACCGCGCGGATGGCCTGGTCGTTCCATTTGGTGATCTTGCCAAGATAGATGTCTGCGATGATCTTGCCGTTCAGCCTGATTTCACCCTTCTTGATGCCGGGCAGGTTCACTGCCAGCACTTCACCGCCCATCACGGCCGGGAACTGCATCAGGCCGTCCTTGTTGAGCTCATCGGAAGTGAGGGGCATGTCGGATGCGCCGAAATCCACCGTCTTCGCATTGATCTGCTTGATACCGCCGCCGGAGCCGATCGACTGATAGTTGAGACCGATGCCGGTCTTGGCCTTGTAGGCTTCAGCCCACTTGGAATAGATCGGGTAGGGGAAGGTTGCGCCAGCGCCGGTGATGTCGGTGGCGAAGGCTGCGGTGACGCTCATGCCATAGGCGATGGCGGAAGCAAGGATCAGATTGCGGCTTTTCTTTGCGAACATTAGGTATTCCTTCTGCGTTGGTGATCGGATGGATCTGCGCTTTGCAGATCCGCATGATTTCGCAGACAAATCATATCCTGTGGATATTGCAATAATGTTACAGGGGGAGATGAAGATCATGACAATTGACCAGTGAGGCTTTCAAAGGTAATATTCATTTCGTTTTTTGCACAAGGATATCGATGCGTAACAAGATTGTTGCCGGCAACTGGAAGATGAACGGCAGTCTGGCGCTCAACGAAGCGCTTCTGAAAGGGGTGGTTTCAGGTACGGCGGGTCTCGAAGGTGTGACCTGCGTGGTCTGTTCGCCATTTCCATATCTCTTTCAGCTGCAGGGTGAGCTTTCCGGGACCCATGTCTTCAGTGGCGCGCAGAATCTTTCCCAGTACGACAAGGGTGCGTATACGGGAGAAGTTTCGGCGTCGATGCTCAGGGATTTCGGGCTAACCTATGTTATCATCGGACATTCCGAGCGCCGGGCGATCTTCGGCGAGACCAGTGTCACGGTCGCCGAGAAGTTCAAGGCGGCGGTCGATGCCGGACTTGTTCCGATCCTTTGCGTGGGCGAGTCGCTTGCCGAGCGCGAAGCCGGGATCACCGAGAAGGTGGTCGGCGAGCAGCTGGACGCAGTGACCGGGTATGTCGGCGCGGAAGCGTTGGCCCATTCCGTCATTGCCTACGAGCCGGTCTGGGCGATCGGAACCGGCAGGACGGCTACGCCTGAGCAGGCTCAGGAAGTGCATGCGTTCCTGCGCAATCGCATCGCGAGCCTGAATGCGGAAGTGGCTGCAAAAATCAGTATCCTGTATGGCGGAAGCGTGAAAGCTTCCAATGCGGAAGAGCTTTTTGCCATGCCCGACATCGACGGCGGCCTGATCGGCGGCGCGTCACTGGTATCGGGCGAATTCAACGAAATTTGCCGCGCAGCGGCACGCTAAAAATGAGTACTGTCATTCTGATATTGCATGCGCTGGCTGCGGCTGCGCTGATCGTTCTGGTTCTGCTTCAGCAGGGCAAGGGCGCGGACATGGGGGCCGCTTTCGGCAGCGGTTCTGCTGGAAGTCTGTTTGGTTCGAGCGGGTCGGCAAATTTTCTGAGTCGATCGACTGCTGTGCTGGCAGCCATCTTTTTTGCGACCAGTCTCGGGCTGACTTATCTGTCCAGCCACAGGGCGGGCTCTTCCGGGGTCATGGCGCACGTCAAGGTCGAGGCGAAGCCTGCAACCGGGTCCAGGACGGGAGAGATTCCGAAATAAATGACTTGCCATCTGCGGATGGATTGGTTATAATTTTCGAATTGAATGTCTCTCATTAATATTGCCGATGTGGTGAAATTGGTAGACACGCCGTCTTGAGGGGGCGGTGGCGAAAGCTGTGCCAGTTCGAGTCTGGCCATCGGCACCAATGAATAATACGAAGCTTTGGCTGTAAAAAGTAGCCGGTAAAAAATAAGCCGGTCCCGGGCGCCAGTCCGCGGTCAAGTTTGGAGGAGGGGCATTATGCTGCAAGAGTACTTTCCGGTACTGCTGTTCATTTTTGTCGGCATCGTCATGGGGGTTGCTCCCATGGTAGCTGGTGCCATACTGGGTCCGCATCGTCCTGACGCGGAAAAAAATTCCCCATACGAGTGCGGTTTCGAGGCCTTCGATGATGCCCGCATGAAGTTCGACGTCCGCTATTACCTGGTCGCGATCCTGTTCATCCTGTTCGATCTCGAAATCGCTTTTCTTTTTCCCTGGGCCGTGGTCCTCAAGAAGCTCGGTCTTTTCGGCTTTCTGTCCATGGTGGTTTTCCTGGGGATTCTCACGATCGGTTTTGTTTACGAATGGACGAAGGGGGCGCTTGAATGGGAATAGAGGGCATTCTCGAGAAGGGGGTCGTCACCACCCAGATCGACAATGTGATCAACTGGGCGAGAACCGGCTCCCTTTGGCCGATGACTTTTGGTCTTGCCTGTTGCGCAGTCGAAATGATGCATGCGGGTGCCTCCCGCTATGACCTGGACCGCTTCGGGGTGGTGTTTCGCGCGAGTCCCCGCCAGTCCGACGTGATGGTGGTGGCCGGGACTCTTTGCAACAAGATGGCGCCCGCCCTCAGGAAGGTCTACGACCAGATGTCCGAGCCGCGCTGGGTGATTTCCATGGGGTCCTGCGCAAACGGCGGCGGCTATTATCATTACTCCTATTCGGTGGTGAGAGGATGCGATCGCATCGTCCCCGTCGACATTTATGTGCCAGGGTGTCCTCCCACGGCCGAAGCGCTTCTGTACGGCGTCATTCAGCTGCAGAACAAGATCAAACGCACCAATACCATCGCCAGACAATCATGATCGACAGGAATCAATTCGAAGAGGCTCTGTCCGGGAAACTGCTGAGCCACACGGATCGGCTGGATGAAATCACCATCGAGATTGCTGCAGCGGGTCTGCTGGAATCGCTTGCGAAGCTTAAAGAGATGGGTTTCGAGATGCTCATCGATCTTTGCGGAGTGGATTACCTCACCTACGGAAACGGCGGGCGCGAAGGCAGGAGATTCGCGGTCGTCTATCATCTGCTCGCGGTGAGTCGCAACGAGCGGTTGAGGGTCAGGGTGTATGCCGAAGACGACGATTTTCCGGTGGTCGAGTCCTGCATTCCTGTGTGGAACTGCGCGAACTGGTACGAGCGGGAAGCATTCGATCTGTACGGGATCATGTTCTCGGGACACCCGGATCTGCGGCGCCTGCTCACCGATTACGGATTCGTCGGCAACCCTTTCAGGAAGGATTTTCCCCTCTCCGGAAACGTGGAAATGCGCTACGACGAACATCTCGGGCGCGTCGTCTATCAGCCCGTCACCGTGGTGCCGAGGGAGAACACGCCGCGCATCGTGCGTGAAGAGAATTACGGCGAGGCATGACAAATGGCTGAAATCAGAAATTACACGTTGAATTTCGGGCCGCAGCATCCGTCCGCGCACGGCGTGCTGCGACTCGTTCTGGAGCTCGACGGCGAAGTGATCGAGCGCGCCGATCCGCATATCGGCCTGCTGCATCGGGCGACGGAGAAGCTTGCCGAGCACAAGACCTTCCTGCAATCCGTGCCTTACATGGACAGGCTGGATTATGTTTCGATGATGTCGAACGAACATGCCTATGTGATGGCGATCGAGAAGCTGCTGCAGATCGACGTGCCGATCCGCGCTCAATACATCCGCGTGATGTTCGACGAGATCACCCGAATCCTGAATCATCTGCTCTGGCTCGGCGCGCATGCGCTCGACATCGGCGCGATGACCGTATTCCTGTATGCATTTCGCGAGCGCGAAGATCTGTTCGACTGTTACGAAGCGGTTTCCGGGGCGCGCATGCATGCCGCCTATTATCGTCCGGGGGGGGTGTACCGCGATCTTCCGGACGTGATGCCGCAATACCAGGCGTCCAAGTGGCACAACGAATCCGCCGTGAAGTCGATGAACGAGAACCGGCAGGGCTCCCTGCTCGATTTCATCGAGGATTTCACCAAGCGTTTTCCCCGCTATGTCGACGAATACGAAACGCTGCTCACCGAAAACCGCATCTGGAAGCAGAGAACCGTCGGAATCGGCGTGGTTTCTCCAGAGCGCGCCCTGCAGATGGGATTCACCGGCCCGATGCTGAGAGGTTCAGGAATCGAATGGGATCTTCGCAAGAACCGTCCCTATGAAGTGTACGACAGGATGGATTTTCAGATCCCGGTCGGGGTCAACGGAGACTGTTACGATCGCTACCTGGTGCGCGTGGAAGAGCTGCGCCAGTCCAACCGCATCGTGAAACAGTGCGTGGACTGGCTGCGTGCCAATCCCGGCCCGGTCATCACCGAGAACCACAAGGTGGCGCCGCCTTCCCGCGCTTCCATGAAGGAAAACATGGAAGACCTGATTCACCACTTCAAGCTGTTCAGCGAAGGAATGCATGTGCCCGAAGGGGAAGCCTATGCTGCGGTGGAGCATCCGAAAGGAGAATTCGGGATCTATCTCGTCTCCGACGGGGCGAACAAGCCTTACCGCATGAAGATCAGGGCGCCCGGTTTTGCGCACATCGCTTCTCTCGAAGAAATGTCGAAAGGACACATGATAGCAGACGTCGTTGCGATTATCGGGACGCAGGATATCGTTTTCGGGGAGGTGGATCGATGACGCTGAGTGCCGAATCCCTGGTGAAAATCGACAGGGAAATCGCCAAATACCCTGCGGATCAGAAGCAGTCCGCCGTGATGTCTGCGCTCAGGATCGCGCAGATGGAGAAGGGCTGGCTCGCGCCGGAAACCATCGCCTTCGTTGCGAAATATCTGGAAATGGAGTCGATCGCGGTCTACGAGGTCGCCAGCTTCTACAATATGTACGACCTGAAGCCGGTCGGAAAATACAAGATCACGCTTTGCACCAACCTGCCATGCGCGCTTTCCGGCGCCAACGACATCGGTGGCTATCTCAAAGGCAAGCTCGGCATCGGATTCAACGAAACCACCCCGGACGGGAAATACACCCTGAAGGAAGGGGAGTGTTTCGGCGCATGCGGCGAAGCTCCGCTCTTCATTTTGAACAATGTGAAGATGTGCGGATCGCTCACGCCTGCGGAAGTCGACAAAATTCTGGCTGAACTGGAATAGCTATGGAACAGATACTCCTCAAGGGACTGGACGGAGACAGGACCTGGCGTCTCGCGGATTACGAAAAGCGCGGCGGATATGCCGCGCTCAGGAAAATCTTCGACGAGAAGATGACGCCGGAGCAGGTGATCGACGAAGTCAAGAAATCCGCATTGCGCGGCCGCGGGGGCGCAGGATTCCCGACCGGCCTCAAGTGGAGCTTCATGCCGAAGAACTATACCGGTGCCAAATATCTCGTCTGCAATACCGACGAGGGCGAACCCGGCACGTTCAAGGACCGCGACATCATGCGCTACAACCCGCACATGCTGATCGAGGGAATGATCATCGCCGCCTATGCCATGGGCATTCCGGTTGGATACAACTACATCCACGGCGAGATCTGGGAAGTCTACGAGCGTGCTGAAGAAGCCATCGACGAGGCAAGAGCCGCGGGCTATCTCGGGAACAACATCCTGGGGTCCGGGTTTTCCTTCCAGCTTCACAATCATCACGGATACGGCGCCTACATCTGCGGCGAGGAAACCGCGCTGCTCGAATCGATCGAGGGTAAGAAGGGGCAGCCGCGCTTCAAGCCTCCCTTTCCTGCGAGCTTCGGCCTCTATGGCAAGCCCACCACCATCAACAATACCGAGACTTTCGCATCGGTTCCCTGGATCATCCTGAACGGCGGAGAAAAATATCAGGCATTGGGCAAGCCCAACAACGGCGGGACCAAGATCTTCTCCGTTTCAGGTCATGTCAATCGCCCCGGCAATTACGAAGTGTCGCTCGGCACGCCTTTCGCGAAACTGCTGGAAATGGCCGGCGGAATGCGCGGCGGAAGGAAGCTCAAAGCCTGCATTCCCGGTGGATCTTCGATGCCGGTCCTGACAGGCGAAGTGATGATGGAACTCGACATGGATTACGATTCGATCGCGAAAGCGGGATCCTATCTCGGATCGGGCGCCGTGATCATCATGGACGAGACGGTCTGTATGGTCAAAGCATTGCAGCGCCTCGCCTATTTCTACTACGAGGAATCCTGCGGACAATGCACCCCTTGCCGCGAGGGGACCGGCTGGATGCACCGCATGATCGACAGGATCGAGTCCGGGAAGGGCAGGAACGAGGATCTCGATCTTCTGCTCAACCTGTCCGACAACATCCAGGGCCGCACCATCTGCGCGCTCGGAGATGCAGCAGCGATGCCGGTGAGGAGCTTCGTGAAGACCTTTCGCGATGAATTCCAGTACCACATCGACCATATGAAATGCATGGTCCCCGCTTCTTCTTGAACGGTAAGATATGCTTGAAATCGAAATAGACGGAAAACCGGTCAGCGTGCCCCAGGGCAGCACGATCATGGATGCCGCCGGCAAGGTCGGCGTCTACGTGCCGCATTTTTGCTACCACAAGAAGCTTTCGATCGCCGCGAATTGCCGCATGTGCCTCGTCGAGGTGGAGAAGGCGCCCAAACCCCTTCCCGCCTGCGCGACGCCGGTGGCCGCCGGAATGAAGGTGAAAACCCATTCCCAGCTTGCTGTCCAGGCGCAGAAGGCGGTCATGGAATTCCTGCTCATCAACCATCCTCTGGATTGCCCGATCTGCGATCAGGGCGGCGAATGCCAGCTTCAGGATCTCTCGGTTGGCTATGGCGGGGTGGAATCCCGCTTCGAAGAAGAAAAGAGGGTGGTTTCCAACAAGAATCTTGGGTCGCTCATTTCCACCGACATGACACGCTGCATCCATTGCACCCGCTGCGTGCGTTTCGGTCAGGAAATCGCCGGAATCATGGAACTCGGCATGGGAGGACGCGGCGAGCATTCCGAGATCATGCCTTTCGTTTCCAGGACCGTGGATTCGGAGCTGTCCGGAAACATGATCGATCTTTGCCCGGTGGGCGCGCTCACCAGCAAGCCATTCCGTTATTCGGCGAGGAACTGGGAGCTTTCGCGTCGCCGCTCGGTGAGCCCGCATTGCAGCCTGGGCACGAACATTTCCATCCAGGTGAGAAACAACCGGGTGATGCGCGTGCTGCCGGTGGAGAACGAGGAAATCAACGAATGCTGGATTTCCGACAAGGACCGCTTCTCCTACGAGGCCCTCAATTCCGCAGAAAGACTGACCAAGCCCATGATCAGGCAGGGCGGAGAATGGCGTGAAGTCGACTGGAAGGTCGCGCTCGAATATGTCGCGCGCGGGCTGAAGGACATTGTCTCCGCGAAAGGCGCTGCCGCGATCGGCGCGCTTGCCACGCCTCATTCCACGCTGGAAGAACTGCATCTGCTGCAGAAGCTGATGCGCGGAATCGGGTCGGAAAACATCGATTTTCGTCTGAGACGGTCCGATTTCAGGGTGAAGAGCGAGGGTGCTCCCTGGCTCGGCATGAAGATTTCGGAAGTCTCCCAACTCGACAGGTTGCTCGTGGTGGGCAGTCATCTGAGGAACGATCATCCGCTTCTGGCGAACCGCATCCGTCAGGCTGCGAAAAAGGGACTGGAAGTATCCTTCATCAATCCTTCCGAAGATGCGAACCGGATTTCAGCGAAACACATCGCAGCCGCTTCACCTGACAGGATTGCCCAAACGCTGGGCGGTGTTTTGTCCGCGCTTGAGAATACGTCCGATTCAAAAGGAGTCGCTGCGGATATCGCGAAAAGCCTGGCTTCCGGAAAGAATGTCGGAATCCTGCTCGGCAATCTTGCAACGAATCATCCCGACGCATCCGCGATCCATGTTCTCGCTTCCAAGATCGCAGCCAGACTGGGCGCGAAATTCGGATTCACCGGAGAAGCTGCGAACAGCGTGGGCGGATATCTTGCCAACGCGCTGCCTGGAAAATCCGGCCTCGATGCAGCTTCCATGCTGAAGGATCCGAGGCACGCCTATCTGCTCTGGAATGCCGAGGTGGAACTCGATTGCAACGATCCACAGGCAGCGCTTGCCGCGATGGAAAAGGCTGAAATGGTCGTGGCCTTCACTTCCTTCTCGCACAAGGCATGCGAATATGCGGACGTGATGCTGCCGATCGCTCCATTTACCGAAACTTCCGGCACTTTCGTGAACGCGGAAGGGCGCGCGCAGAGCTTCGCCGGCGCAGTCTCTCCCCTTCAGGATACCCGTCCTGGCTGGAAGGTGTTGAGGGTGCTCGGCAACATGATGGGCGTGGCAGGATTCGATTACGAGGATTCGAAGCAGGTGCTCGATGAAATCGACCTTTCTTCCTCCAGACTTGGCAACGCCCCGGATGGGGATTGCGCAGCAGCAGAACCCGTTCATGGACTGCAGCGCGTGAGTCACGTTCCGATCTATTCGGCGGATTCGCTGGTTCGCCGCGCGCCATCCCTGCAAAATGCCGCGCTGGCGGCAGCGCCCGCGGCCGCAATGAATGCGAAGTTGCTCGCGAAGCTCGGGATCGAAGACGGATCCCCCGTCCTCGTCAGGCAGGGAGAGGGCGAAGTCAGCATCCACGCGCGTCTCGACGAAGGACTTTCGGACGATTGTGTGGCGATCGCGGCAGGGCATTCAATGACCTCTAACCTCGGTCCGATGTTCGGGCAGATCATCGTGGAGCGTTTGTGATGGAATATTTTCAACAACTTCTCGGTCCTGCATGGCCTGTCGTCTGGACGCTGGTGAAGATCGTCGCGCTGGTCCTGCCGATCCTTGGAACGGTCGCTTACATCACGCTCGCAGAGCGCAAGGTGATCGGCTACATCCAGGTCCGGATCGGGCCGAACCGGGTGGGTCCACGCGGGCTTTTGCAACCGATCGCGGACGCGGTGAAGATCCTTTTCAAGGAAATCATCATCCCGGAGGAATCGAACAAGTTCCTTTTCCTGCTGGCGCCGGTTCTTGCGATTGCCCCCGCGCTGGTCGCCTGGGCGGTGGTTCCTTTTTCTCCCGAACTCGTGCTTGCGAATGTCAATGCCGGTCTGCTCTTCATTCTCGCCATCACCTCGATGGGCGTGTATGGCGTGATCGTCTCCGGATGGGCGTCGAACTCCAAGTATGCGTTTCTCGGCGCGATCCGCTCCGCCGCGCAGATCGTCTCCTACGAGATCGCGATGGGGTTCGCGCTGGTAGGCGTGCTGATGGTGGCGGGCAGCCTCAATCTCGGCGAGATCGTGAAAGGACAGCATGGAGGCGGTTTCTGGAACTGGTATTTCATCCCGCTGTTTCCGCTTTTTCTCGTGTACATGATTTCCGCGGTGGCTGAAACCAATCGCGCTCCATTCGACGTGGCCGAAGGCGAATCCGAAATCGTGGCGGGTTTCCATGTGGAATATTCCGGCATGACCTTCTCGGTGTTCTATCTGGCTGAATATGCCAACATGATCCTGGTGTCCGCGCTTTGTTCCCTGATGTTCCTGGGCGGCTGGCTTCCTCCCGTCAATATCGCGCCGTTCACCTGGATTCCCGGAATTTTCTGGCTGCTCGGCAAGATCGCTTTCCTGCTCTTCGTTTTCCTCTGGATTCGCGCAACCTTCCCGAGGTACCGCTACGACCAGATCATGCGTCTTGGATGGAAGGTATTCATTCCCGTGACGCTGGTCTGGATCGTCGTCGTCGGCGCCTGGATGCAGACTCCGCTGTGGCTGTGGTGAGGAGAAAATCGAGATGAAATGGATCAAGGACTTTTTTAAAACCTACCTGCTCTTGGAGCTGGTGCAGGGCATGGCCCTCACGGGACGCTATCTCTTCGCACGCAAGATCACGGTGCAGTTTCCGGAAGAGAAGACGCCGCAGTCGAACCGCTTCAGGGGACTGCACGCATTGCGCCGCTATCCCAACGGCGAGGAACGCTGCATCGCCTGCAAGCTTTGCGAAGCGGTCTGTCCTGCGCTTGCGATCACCATCGACTCGGAACAGCGCGAGGATGGAACCCGTCGCACCACCCGCTACGACATCGACCTGTCCAAATGCATCTTCTGCGGATTCTGTGAGGAATCCTGCCCGGTCGATTCGATCGTGGAGACCAGGATTTTCGAGTATCACGCAGAAAAGAGGAGCGAACTGCTCTACACCAAACCCATGCTGCTCGCCATCGGCGACAAGAACGAAGAGCAGATTGCAGCTGACCGCGCGCAGGATGCGCGCTACCGCTAGGTTGAAAACATGATCGAGACACTGGTTTTCTATTTCTTCGCTGCCGTGCTGGTGCTTTCCTCCCTTGCCGTGATCACGGTGAGGAATCCGGTCCATGCGGCGCTTTTTCTGGTGCTGGCCTTCTTCACAGCGGCGGGGCTGTGGCTTCTTCTCGAAGCGGAGTTTCTCGCCATCGTGCTGGTGCTCGTGTATGTGGGCGCGGTCATGGTGCTGTTCCTGTTCGTGGTGATGATGCTGGAGATCAACCTGCTGAAGATCCGGGAAGGAATCTGGGCTTGGCTTCCCTTCGGTGCCTTGCTCGCTTCCATCATGGTGGTCGAGATGTGGATCGTCCTCGGCAGCGAGCGCTTCGGACTCGCCGGCATGATCGCCCCCGAGGCGCATCCTGCCGGATACAGCAACACCGGTGAAATCGGCACCCTGCTGTATACGCAATATGTCTATCCGTTCGAAATTGCAGCGGTCGTGCTGCTGGTATCGATCGTAGCCGCGATTGCGCTCACCTTGCGCCGCCGCAAGGGAACCAAGTCGCAGGATGCAGCCTGGCAGGTCGCAGTGAAGAGGTCGGAAAGGGTCCGCCTCGTCGACATCAGACCGGCCAAGCGAGCCGAACGTTAAGTAAGGGGGAATTCGGGTGTTGTCACTATCGCATTATCTGGTGCTGGGCGCGATTCTGTTCGCAATCGGGATCGTCGGCATTATCCTCAACAGGAAGAACCTGATCATCATCCTGATGGCGATCGAGCTGATGCTGCTCGCCGTCAACATGAACTTCATCGCCTTTTCCCGCTATCTCGGCGATACGGCGGGGCAGATCATCGTGTTCTTCATTCTGACCGTCGCAGCAGCCGAATCCGCCATCGGGCTCGCCATTCTGGTGGTGCTGTTCCGCAATCGTGGAACGGTGAACGTGGACGAAATCGACAGCCTTAAAGGATAAGCATGACCGATATGCAAAAACTGTATCTGCTGGTGCCGATGGCTCCGCTTTTCGGCGCCGTGATCACCGGGCTTTTCGGCAGAAAAATCGGCAGGACGGCATCGCACTCCATCACCATCCTCGGCGTGGCGGTGGCCTTTCTGTGCTCGATCCTGATCTTTCAGGACGTGATGGCCGGTCACAATTTCAACGGTGCGGTCTATACCTGGCTCACTTCCGGAGACGTGCGTTTCGAGATCGGATTCCTCATCGACCGGCTGACCGTGCTGATGATGCTGGTGGTCACTTTCGTCTCGCTGATGGTGCACATCTATACCATCGGCTACATGCAGGACGACGACGGCTATCAGCGCTTTTTCAGCTACATTTCGCTCTTCACCTTCTCGATGCTGATGCTGGTGATGTCGAACAATTTCCTGCAGCTTTTTTTCGGCTGGGAAGCGGTGGGTCTCGTCTCCTACCTGCTGATCGGTTTCTGGTACACGAGGCCAACCGCGATCTATGCGAACCTCAAGGCATTCCTGGTGAACCGCGTGGGCGACTTCGGTTTCCTGCTGGGAATCGGGCTCATCATGGCGCATTTCGGCACGCTCGATTATGAATCCGTGTTCGCCAAGGCGCCTTCGATGACCATGGACACCATCGAGATCATTCCGGGTTCGCAATGGCTGCTGATGACCGCGATCTGCATTTTTCTTTTCATCGGCGCAATGGGAAAATCGGCGCAGTTCCCCCTGCATGTCTGGCTGCCCGATTCGATGGAAGGCCCGACGCCGATTTCCGCGCTGATCCATGCAGCGACCATGGTGACTGCCGGCCTTTTCATGGTGGCGCGCATGTCTCCGCTTTATGAGCTTTCCGAGACCGCGCTTTCGGTGATCCTGGTGATCGGATCGATCACGGCGCTGTTCATGGCTTTCCTCGGCATGGTACAGAACGACATCAAGCGGGTGATCGCCTATTCGACGCTTTCCCAGCTCGGCTACATGACGACTGCGCTGGGCGCATCCGCCTACGCAGGCGCGATCTTCCATCTCATGACGCACGCATTTTTCAAGGCGCTGCTGTTCCTGGCCGCGGGTTCCGTGATCATCGCGATGCACCACGAGCAGGACATGAGAAAGATGGGCGGGCTCAGAAAATACATGCCGATCACCTACTGGTGCGTGGTGGTGGGCTCTGTCGCCCTGTGCGGAATTCCTCCTTTCTCCGGATTCTTCTCGAAAGACATGATCATCGATGCGGTGCGCGACTGCCAGCTCCCGGGAGCGGGATTCGCCTACTTCGCGGTGGTGACGAGCGCTTTCGTGACCGCCTTCTATTCCTTCCGCCTGCTGTTCATGACTTTCCACGGCAAGCCCAGGATGGATCATCACACCGAGTCGCATCTTCACGAGTCTCCCTGGACGGTGACGCTGCCGCTCATCCTGCTCGCGATTCCTTCCATGCTGGCCGGCTGGCTTTACATCAAGCCGCTGTTGTTCGGGGATTATTTCGGCAGCGCGATCGTGGTTTCGGAAGTGCATGACGTGCTCGGCCACCTCAAGGAGGAATATCACAGCGCTTCCTCGCTCGACATCGTGCTGCACAACCTGCTGACCTTGCCGATGATTCTTTCGCTGCTCGGGATTCTGACCGCATGGTTCCTGTACATGGTGAGAACCGATCTTCCCGCGAAAATCGCCGAGCGCTTCGGCTTCATCTACAAGTTGCTGGAAAACAAGTATTACTGCGACGAATTCAACGATTTCTTTTTTGCAGGAGGCGCCAGGAAGATCGGCAACTTCCTGTGGAGCAAGGGAGACGTCAGGGTGATCGACGGATTTTTCGTCAACGGTGCGGCTCGAGTGGTGGCCGGATTTTCCAGACTGATGCGGGAACTGCAGTCGGGATACGTCTATCACTATGCCTTCGCCATGATCTTCGGCCTTTTCGTTCTGCTGAGCATAAGCGGGGTTCTCAACGCCTGGTTCGTCAAGCCGTGAACTTTTGAAATAGGATTGATATGATTTTAGGAATGCCGATACTGTCCGTGGTGATATGGCTGCCGATCCTGGCGGGCCTTGCCGTGCTCGCGACCGGAGGAGACAGGAATGCGAACATGGCCAGGATGATCGCCCTGGTCGGTTCGATCCTGGGTTTCCTGGTCGCCATACCGCTTTATACCCAGTTCAACCCTTCCACGGCAGGAATGCAGTTCACCGAGATGGTTCCGTGGGTGGAGCGCTTCCATGTCAATTATCATCTGGGCCTGGACGGAATTTCGCTCTGGCTGGTATTGCTCAACTGTTTCACTACCCCGCTGGTTGTGATCGCAGGCTGGAAAGTGATCGAGAACAAGGTTGCACAATACATGGCCGCCTTCCTCATCATGTCCGGCATCGTCAACGGCGTTTTCATGGCGCTCGATGCATTGCTTTTCTACGTATTCTGGGAAGCCATGCTGATTCCGATGTTCATCATCATCGGCGTATGGGGCGGACCGAACCGGGTTTATGCTGCGATCAAGTTCTTCCTGTACACGTTGCTCGGCTCTCTTCTGATGCTGGTCGCCTTGATCTATCTGTACAACAAGTCGGGAAGCTTCAACATTCTCGATTATTACAGGCTGCCGATCGGTATCACCGCGCAGATTTTCATCTTCATCGCTTTCTTTCTCGCCTTCGCAGTCAAGGTGCCGATGTGGCCGGTGCATACCTGGCTGCCCGATGCGCACGTCGAAGCGCCGACGGGTGGCTCGGTGGTGCTCGCAGCGATCATGCTGAAAGTGGGCGCTTACGGTTTCCTGAGATTCTCGCTGCCGATCGCGCCGGATGCGAGCCATGCGCTTTCGGGCTTCATGATCACCCTGTCGCTCATTGCGGTGATCTACATCGGCCTGGTCGCTCTGGTGCAGACCGACATGAAGAAGCTGATCGCGTATTCCTCGATTTCGCACATGGGATTCGTCACGCTCGGCATCTTCATCTTCAATTCCATCGGCACCGAAGGCGCGATCGTGCAGATGATTTCGCATGGTCTGGTTTCAGGGGCGATGTTCCTGTGCGTGGGCGTGCTCTACGACAGGATGCATAGCAGGAAGATCTCCGACTACGGTGGGGTGGCGAACAAGATGCCGATGTTCGCAGCCTTCTTCATGCTGTTCGCCATGGCCAATTCCGGGCTTCCCGGAACCAGCGGATTCGCCGGCGAGTTCATGGTGATCCTGGGTGCGATGAAGGCCAATTTCTGGCTCGCCTTCGGCGCTGCCACCACCCTGGTTTTCGGCGCCGCATACACCCTTTGGATGTTCAAGCGGGTGATTTTCGGTGCCATCGCGAATTCTCATGTCGCTGAACTCGCCGACATTTCGGGAAGGGAGTTCCTGTTCCTGGCGATTCTCGCCATCGGCGTACTCGGCATGGGGCTTTATCCTCTTCCGGTCAGCGAACTCATGCATGCTTCGGTGAGCGATCTGCTCGCGCATGTCGCCCACAGCAAATTGTAAATAGGGACATCGAATGAATTTTTCCGTGCCTGATTTCACTCCAGCGCTTCCAGAAATTTTCCTGCTCTGCGCCTTGTCGGCCATCCTGGTGGTGGATCTCTTCATCGAGGATGCGAAGCGTTTCACGACCTATCTGCTCACGCAGGGGGCGCTCGCAATTTCAGTGGTCGTCACGATCATGACTGCCCACATGAGCCCGGTCCACACCTTCAGCGGCATGTACGTGAGCGACATGATGACTTCGGTGCTCAAGGTCGGCACCTTTCTCAGCGTGATGATCCTGCTCAGCTATTCCCGCGATTATCTGCAAAAGCGCGGGCTTTTCCGCGGGGAGTTCTACACCCTCACGCTTTTCACCACCCTCGGCATGCTGGTGATGATTTCCGCGAGCAATTTCCTCACCCTGTATCTCGGTCTGGAACTGATGTCCCTCAGCCTGTATGCGATGGTGGCGCTGCAGCGCGATTCGTCCATATCGACCGAAGCTGCGATGAAGTATTTCGTGCTGGGCGCGCTCGCATCGGGCTTGCTCCTGTATGGCATGTCGATGCTGTATGGCGCGACCGGCAGCCTCGATGTATCGCGCATCCTGGAAGTCATTCGCAGCGGTCAGGCGAACAACAATGTGCTGGTGTTCGGCGTGGTGTTCGTGGTGGCCGGACTCGGTTTCAAGCTCGGCGCGGTTCCTTTTCACATGTGGATCCCGGACGTCTATCACGGCGCGCCCACTGCGATCACGCTCTTCATCGGCTCCGCCCCGAAGCTCGCCGCGTTCGCTTTCGTGTTGAGGATCCTCGCGGGAGGATTGCAGCCCCTGGTTCATGACTGGTCGCAGATGCTTGCGATCCTTTCCGTGCTTTCCATGGGCCTTGGCAACATCACCGCGATCGCGCAGACCAACCTGAAGAGAATGCTCGCCTATTCAACCATTTCCCACATGGGCTTTCTGCTGCTCGGGATTCTGAGCGGAACCGTGAACGGATACAGCTCGGCGATGTTCTATGTGCTCATCTATGCTTTGATGACTCTGGGCGGTTTCGGCATGATCATGCTGCTCTCCAGGGAAGGGTTCGAAGCGGACAATCTCGACGACTATCGCGGACTCAATGCCAGGAGCCCATGGCATGCTTTCGTCATGCTGTTGCTGATGTTCTCGATGGCGGGCATTCCGCCCACTGTCGGGTTCTATGCCAAGTTTTCCGTGCTGCAGGCAGCGCTCAATGCAGGACATCTCGGCATCGTGATCGCCGCCGTGATGTTCTCCCTGATCGGCGCATTCTATTATCTCAGGATCGTCAAACTGATGTATTTCGACGCGCCCGTGGATCATTCTCCGATCGTGGGTACTTCGGATTGCCGCATCCTGCTCGGCGTCAACGGCCTGGCCATGTTGCTGCTCGGTATTCTACCTTCGTCCCTGATGGCGCTCTGCGCGCAATCCATCCAGTCAGCCGGATTCTGATGTCCCTTCGGGAATCCAGGATCGATTCCGCCCTCGTCTACGACGGGGGCCTTCTCAAGGTGAGAAGGGACAGCGTGAAGCTTCCTGACGGAAATCTGGCTTTCCGGGAATATATCCGCCATCCCGGAGCTTCCGTCATCATTGCCATCAATCCGCATGGCAATCTGCTCATGGTGCGCCAGTTCAGGTATCCGCTGGATCGCACTTTTCTGGAGCTTCCTGCAGGAAAGATCGATCCCGGCGAGACGCCGCTCGAATGCGCGAGAAGGGAGCTTCGCGAGGAGACCGGATATGAAGCGAGCGATTTCCGCGAAATCGCGACCGTTCATCCCTGCATAGGCTATTCGGACGAGCGTCTCGTCTATTTCATCGCGGAAAACCTGAGCCACGCAGGAAAGCAAACGGACGAAGAGGAATTTCTCGAGAATGTCGAGATTTCGCTTGGAGACGCGCTGGAAATGGTGCGATGCGGCGAGATTTCTGATGGCAAGACCGTTTCAGGACTGTTCTGGGCGGAAAGAATTCTTTCCGGCTCCTGGTAGCGTTTCCGGAAGGTTGTGCTATATATCTTATAGACACATCTGCGGAGAACAGAATTGGCAAGGGTCGATGAGGGGATGGACGAGGAGCTTTCCCCGCACAAGCGTTATGCATTGATTTCAGAAAAGGCCTATTTCCTCGGTGAGGAGAGGAGAAGGAGGGAAGAGCCTGCCGATCCTGCTGCCGACTGGATGATGGCGGAGGCCTTGATCGACAATCTGATCGGATTCGGGGCCGTATGAAAAAATCCGCCACTTGCGTGGCGGAAATGTTATTCCGTGAAAAAGGACTTGACCTTGTCCATCCACGATTCCGATTTCGGGATGTGGCGGGAGCGGTTTTCGTGGCTGATGGAATCGAATTCCTTCAGCAGTTCCTTCTGTCGATCGGTGAGGTTGAGCGGCGTTTCGACCACGAGATGGCACAGGATGTCTCCGATGCTGGAGCTTCTCACCCCCTTGATTCCCTTGCCGCGGATCCTCATCACTTTTCCGCTCTGCGTTTCCGGGGAAACCTTGAGCTTCACGTTTCCGTCCAGAGTGGGAACCTCGATTTCGCCTCCAAGTGCTGCCGTGCCGAAGCTGATCGGCATTTCGCAATGCAGATCGTTGTGCTCGCGCCTGAAGATGGGGTGGGATTTCAGGTGGATGACGACATAGAGATCTCCGGGAGGTCCTCCGTTGACGCCCGCTTCGCCTTCGCCTGTTAGCCGGATCCTGTCTCCTTCGTCCACGCCGACCGGAATCTTCACGGAAAGCGTCTTGTGACGCTTCACCCGTCCGGATCCGCCGCAGTCGCCGCAAGGATTGGTGACGATCTTGCCGCTCCCCTGGCATTTCGGACAGGCTTGCTGGATCGAAAAGAAACCCTGCTGGATCCTGACCTGGCCATGGCCGCCGCAGGTGGGGCAGGTGACAGGCTGCGTTCCCGGCTTCGCTCCGCTACCCTTGCAGGTTTCGCAGGAATCCATGGTGGGGATCCTGAGCTTGGTCTCGGTTCCGCGAGCCGCTTCCTCCAGCGTGATTTCCAGGTTGTACTGAAGGTCTGCGCCGCGGTAGACATTGCTTCTGCCGCGCCCGCCCAGAATATCGCCGAAGATGTCGCCGAATGCATCTGCGAATCCGCCCGAGAATCCACCGCCGAAACCGCCCGCGCCCGGTTCGAATCCTGCGTGCCCGAACTGGTCGTAGGTGGCGCGCTTTTTCGGATCGGAAAGGGTCTCGTAAGCTTCCTTGGCTTCCTTGAACTGCTCTTCCGCCTTGGGATCGTCCGGGTTCCGGTCAGGATGGAATTTCATGGCAAGCTTCCGGTAGGACTTCTTGATATCCTCCTCGGAAGCATCCCTGCCGATGCCAAGTATTTCGTAATAGTCTTTTTTGGTCATTTTCAGGTCGATGGCGGGTTACCCCGCCATCCGGTCAGGGTCATTTTTTGTCGTTGACTTCCTCGAATTCCGCATCGACCACGTCCGAATCGGATCCCGAGCCGCCGGCAGCATTGCCCTGCTGCTGCAGCACTTCGGCGAGCTTCTGCGAGGCGGTCTTCAGCGCTTCCATACGCGCATGCATTTCGTGCTTGTCATTGCCCTTGACTGCCTGTTCCGCATCGGCGATGGCTTTTTCGATCGAACTCACTTCCGAAGGGGAAAGCTTGGAGCCATGCTCGGTGAGCATCCTGCGGATGGAATGGATCATCGCATCGCACTGGTTTCTGGCTTCGACCACTTCGAGCGCCTCGCGGTCCTCTGCGGCATGGGCTTCCGCATCCTTCACCATGCGATCGATTTCGTCGTCAGAGAGGCCGGAGCTCGCCTGGATCTTGATATTGTTTTCCTTGCCTGTGGCCTTGTCCTTCGCAGAGACATGCAGGATGCCGTTCGCGTCGATGTCGAAAGTGACTTCGATTTGCGGCATGCCGCGCGGGGAGGGCGGGATGTCGGTCAGGTTGAACTGTCCGAGGCTCTTGTTGCCGCTGGCGACTTCGCGCTCGCCCTGCAGCACATGAATGGTCACCGCGGTCTGGCTGTCTTCCGCTGTGGAGAAAATCTGGGTAGCCTTGGTCGGGATGGTGGTGTTTTTCTGGATCAGCTTGGTCATCACTCCGCCCAGGGTTTCGATGCCGAGCGAAAGGGGCGTGACGTCGAGCAGCAGCACGTCCTTCACTTCGCCCTGCAGCACGCCGCCCTGGATCGCTGCACCCACAGCGACCGCCTCGTCCGGATTCACGTCCTTCCTGGGCTCCTTGCCGAAGAATTCGCGAACCTTTTCCTGAACCTTGGGCATGCGGGTCTGCCCGCCCACCAGGATCACGTCCTCGATGTCGGAAATGCTGACGCCTGCATCCTTGATCGCGATCTTGCAGGGCTCGACGGTGCGCTCGATGAGATCTTCCACCAGGCTTTCGAACTTGGCGCGGGTGATCTTCATGGCGAGATGCTTGGGACCGGTCGCGTCAGCCGTGATGTAGGGCAGGTTGATTTCGGTCTGCTGCGAGGAAGACAGCTCGATCTTGGCTTTTTCCGCAGCTTCCTTCAGGCGCTGCAGCGCGAGCTTGTCGTTCTTGAGGTCGATTCCCTGTTCGCGCTTGAATTCGTCTGCGAGGTAGTCGACGATGCGCTGGTCGAAATCTTCGCCGCCCAGGAAAGTGTCGCCGTTGGTGGAAAGCACCTCGAACTGGTGCTCGCCGTCGATTTCCGCAATCTCGATGATGGAAATGTCGAAGGTTCCGCCGCCCAGGTCATAGACCGCGATCTTGCGATCGCCTTCCTTCTTGTCCATGCCGAAAGCGAGGGCGGCAGCGGTCGGTTCGTTGATGATGCGCTTGACTTCGAGTCCTGCGATCCTGCCTGCATCCTTGGTCGCCTGACGCTGCGAATCGTTGAAATAGGCCGGTACGGTGATGACCGCTTCGGTGACAGTCTCGCCAAGGTAGTCTTCCGCGGTTTTCTTCATCTTCATCAGGACTTGCGCGGAAACTTCGGGCGGCGCGATTTTCCTGCCGCGAACCTCGACCCATGCATCTCCGTTGTCCGCCTTGATGACCTTGTAGGGCATCAGGGCCACATCCTTCTGCACCGTGTTTTCGGCGAAGCGGCGTCCGATGAGGCGCTTCACTGCGAAAAGGGTGTTCTGGGGGTTGGTGACCGCCTGGCGCTTGGCAGGTGCGCCGACCAGGATTTCTCCTTCTTCGGTGTAGGCCACGATGGAGGGAGTGGTTCTGGTCCCTTCAGCATTCTCGATGACTTTCTGCTTGCCGCCTTCCATGATCGCGACGCAGGAATTGGTGGTTCCCAGGTCGATGCCGATGATCTTTCCCATTATGTCTATCCTTCAGATTGGTTGATTTGTATCGTATATGTGGTTCAGGGCGGAATTTTCAACCCTGCGCCACGATGACGAGCGCGGGGCGAATGATCCGCTCGTTCAGCCTGTATCCCTTTTGCAATACCTGGATCACCGTATTGGCCGGCTGATCCGAGGGAAGCATGCTGATCGCCTGGTGGTGGTGCGGGTCGAACTTTTCTCCGAGAGGATTGATTTCCTCGATACGGTATTTGGCGAATACGGAAGCAAGCTGCTTCAGCGTGAGTTCGACGCCATCCTTCATGCTTTCGATGGTTGCCTTTTCCACTGCAAGCGCGGATTCCAGGCTGTCCTTCACGGAAAGCAGATCGGTGGAGAAATTTTCGATGGCGTATTTGTGCGCATTGGCGATGTCGAGCTGCGCGCGCTTCCTGACATTGTCCGCTTCCGCCCTGGCTCTCAGCCAGGCATCGCGGTGCTCCTGTACGGCGAGTTCCGCCTGCTTCAGGAGCTCTTCCATGCCGGTTCCTTCTGCTACCTCATGGATTTCTGGGTTCTGCTCTTCCTGCATCTGTGGTCCTCCTGATTGGTTGGTCTTGTAAATGGAGGCTTCGGTCCGGATTTCAAGTGCCTTTAATCCTTCGCCCCCATTTTCAGGGCGCGCTCCCTTGCCGCAGGATCCTCGCTTTCCGGAAAATTCCATCCCTGCAGGTTCTCCTGCGCGATGTCCGCGAGGGCGCGCATCCAGCCTTCGCTCTCGTTCAATGCGGGAATGTAGCGGAATTGTCCGCCGCCTGCGTTGAGAAAGGAGGTCCTGACTTCCATGTCGATTTCCTCGAGCGTCTCGAGGCAGTCGGAGACGAAACCCGGGCAGGCCACGTCGACCCGGCCGCATTTTTCCTTGCCGAGCTTTTCCAGCACTTCGACCGTATAGGGTTCCAGCCATTTCGCGCGGCCGAAGCGCGACTGGAAGCTCACGATATAGCGGTCTTCGTCCAGCCCCAGCGCTTTTGCGACCAGCCTTGCGGTTTTTTGGCATTCACAGTGGTAGGGGTCGCCGAGATCGAGGGTGCGGCGCGGCACGCCGTGAAAGCTCATCACCAGCTTTTCCGGCTCGCCATGCACCTTCCAGTAATTCGAAATGTTTTCGGCAAGCGCAGCAATGTATCCGGGGTGGTCGTGGAAATGCTTGATGATGCGGATTTCGGGCGGGTTCCTCATGCATTTCGTGGCGGAGAATACGGCGTCGTAGACGGTCCCGGAAGAGCTTGCCGCATATTGAGGATAGAGGGGGAGGATCAGCACCCGGTCGCATCCCAGCGCTTTCAGTTCGCCCAGCTTCGATTCGATGGAAGGATTTCCATAACGCATCGCATGATCGACGATCGTTCCTTCCATCTTCGAGGCGAGCAGCTTCGCCTGTCTTTCGGTATGGACTTTCAGTGGGGAGCCCTCCGGCGTCCAGATCT
This sequence comes from Burkholderiales bacterium, assembly GCA_013044025.1. Classification (GTDB taxonomy): domain Bacteria; phylum Pseudomonadota; class Gammaproteobacteria; order Burkholderiales; family JABEVD01; genus JABEVD01. Next base: position 2,742 of record JABEVD010000095.1, on the reverse strand, counting down.
TTGCGTATTTCTTCGCGGATTCCGCCGGTCTCGTGGTGAGGATGAAAGCGTTCAGGATCAGCCACCAGGGCAGTCTCGGGATCTCGACGACCCTCGGGTCCGAGAGGAATTCGCGCAGGTAGGGTTTCAGCGCGGTCGCGGTGGGCGCTTCCGGCGTGCCGAGATTGACGAGCAGGATGGCGACCTTTTTCCGTTGGCCGTGCCGGTGGGGTGGTTCGGGTTTGTATGTCATGTCTGTGAGAGTGCTCCGCTCAGGAGTTTTGCCGTATCATCGACGATCGGTATGATTCTTTCGTAGGCCATGCGTTTGGGCCCGATCACGGCGAGCGTGCCCACGATCCTGTCTTCCGAATGGTAGGGGGCTGCGATCACGCTGCATTCGTCGAGTTGTCCCAGGCCGGATTCGCTGCCGATGAAGATCTGCACGCCCTGTGCTTTTCTTCCCGCGTCGAGCAGTTGCAGCAGGGCGGTTTTCTTTTCGAACAGATCGAACAGGTTTCTGAGGCGGGAGAGGTTCGAGGAAAGATCGCTGACATGCAGCAGATTGCTTTCTCCGGAAATGACGCAGTCGCCTGTGGCCGGTTCGCTCGAAGAAGAAGCCTCATCCACGACGGCGGACATGAGTTCGCTCACATCCTGTCTGATCGCCGACACTTCGGCGCGGATCCTGCCGTGGATCTGCTGCAGGGTCTTGCCGGCGAAATTCTCGGTCAGGAAATTGGAGGCCTCCCTCAGTTCGGAAGAAGTGTATTTTCTCTCGGTGAAGATGATCCGGTTGTGCACTTCGCCGTCGGAAGTGACATAGATGAGCAGGATGCGCTTCTCCGAAAGGTGCAGGAATTCGATGTGGCGCAGATAGGGGGAGGAATCCAGCTTGGGCGCCATCACCACCCCCGTGAAACGGGTGAGTTCGGAAAGGAGCTGCGATGCGGAATTGATGAGGCGCGCAGGGTTGTTCGGCTGGAGATTGCCGCCCAGTTGTTCGATTTCCCGTTTTTCGAGCGGTTTGACCACGAGCAGGGAGTCGACGAAGAAGCGGTAGCCTTTCGCGGTCGGGATCCTTCCCGCTGAAGTGTGCGGACTCGATACGAAACCAAGTGACTCCAGATCGGCCATCACGTTGCGGATCGAGGCGGGGCTGAGTTCCAGTCCGGAGTAATGTGTGAGGGCACGCGAACCCACCGGCTGGCCTTCCTCGATGTATCGCTCGACCAGGGTTTTCAGCAGTACTTGGGCGCGTTCGTTCAGCATGGGGGAATTTTACACCAATTCCATGCAGCCTAGTCCGTCTCTTTCCTGATCGTGTCGCGCAACATCCTGAAAAAGGGGCGGTACTGTTTCGGAGGCTTTTCCGCGGCGCGGTCCTTCAGAATGCTCCTCGCCAGCGTCCTCAATCGGGTGATGTCGGAATCGGGGTAGGATCTCGCGAATTCGTCGAATGCTGAATCGTCTTCCAGCAGCCTTTCCCTCCAGCGTTCGACGAGATGGAGTTCTGCCGCATTTTCCTTCGATTGCGCATCCCAAAAAGTGAGCTTTCTCCGGATCTCTTCCGGATCGACTTCGCGCATCAGCTTGCCGATGTACTGCATCTGCCGTCTCTGCGCGCCGAAGCTGTTGAGCCTTTTCGCTTCCCGGATGGCGTCGAGCAGTTTTTCCGGAAGCTCGATTTCCTCGAGCCGCTCCTTCGAAAGCGCGACCAGTTCTTCGCCCAGGTCCTGCAGCGCGTGCATTTCGCGCTTTTTGCTCGATTTGCTGGGTACTTCTACTTCTTCGTCGTCTTCATGCATTGGCGTGCATCATTTCGCGATCTGCTTTTCGCGGATCTCGTCGAGGGTCTTGCAATCGATGCAGAGCGTTGCGGTGGGGCGAACCTCCAGCCTGCCGAGTCCGATTTCCACGCCGCAGCTTTCGCAGTAGCCGTATTCTTCGGTATCGATCTTGGCGATGATTTCGTCGATCTTCTTGATCAGCTTGCGTTCGCGGTCGCGGCTTCGGAGTTCGAGCGCCATGTCCGATTCCTGACTTGCCCTGTCGTTGGGATCGGCGAACACGGTTGCCTCGTCCTGCATGGTATGCACGGTCCTGTCGATATCCAGTGCGAGTTCCTGCTTCATGCCTTCGAGAAGGTTCCGAAAGTGCATGAGCTGCCTGGGATTCATGTATTCCTCGCCTTCTTCTGGCACGTACGGAATTTTCACTTTTTCTGAGGACATCATATCTTCCTAACTATCTGGCAATTGAACAAGCTTGCAGCCCTGGGCCGCCAATCGTTCGGGCCCGCCTCGCCCGACCCTTCCGGCACCTGAGCAAAAACCGAAGTCTACACCAATATCCATTTTATCGTAACAATATCAAATCTGCCGCGGATTTTCCCGGCGCAGCGCCTTTTTCCGGATCAGGATGCATCCTGCATTTGACGTTTCTCCAGACTCGGCGTATAGTCTCGCCTTTCCGGGGTGTAGCGTAGCCTGGTAGCGCGCCTGGTTTGGGACCAGGATGTCGGGAGTTCAAATCTCTCCACCCCGACCAGATATAGTGCCCGGTAACTGTGCCCGTAGCTCAACCGGATAGAGCACCAGCCTTCTAAGCTGGGGGTTACAGGTTCGATTCCTGTCGGGCACGCCAGTTGTTAGTGTTGTTTCAGTGGTGGCTGTAGCTCAGTTGGTAGAGTCCAGGATTGTGATTCCTGTTGTCGTGGGTTCGAGTCCCATCAGCCACCCCATCTAGTTCTCCGATTTGATT
>JABEVD010000094.1 GCA_013044025.1 Burkholderiales bacterium | reverse complement strand
TCGGAAAACAAGGCGAAGCTTGCCATGCTGAATCCCGGGGAGGACATCGTGGGATGGATCGTGCATGCCGTGGAAGAAATGGGCGCTGGATGGTGTCCGCCCGGAATGCTCGGAATCGGCATCGGCGGAACCGCAGAAAAAGCGGCGCTTCTTGCCAAGGAAGCGCTTTTCGAGACGGTCGACATGGCGGAACTCAAGGCGCGCGGCGCGCAAAATCGCCTGGAAGAAATCAGGATCGAGATTTTCGACCGGGTGAACGGACTTGGCATCGGCGCGCAGGGGCTCGGCGGTCTCTCGACGCTGCTCGACGTCAAGATCCTCGATTATCCCACTCATGCCGCATCGCTTCCCGTTTGCGTGATCCCCAATTGCGCGGCGACCCGCCATGCGCATTTTATCCTCGACGGTTCCGGTCCCGTCCACCTTCCCGCCCCGAAACCGGAAGACTGGCCGGATGTCGAATGGAAAGCGGATTTCACTTCGCGCCGGGTGAACCTCGACTCGATCTCGAAAGAGGAAATCGCATCCTGGCGCCCCGGAGAAAAACTTCTTCTGTCGGGCAAGCTCCTCACCGGGCGCGATGCCGCCCACAAGCGGATTGCGCAAATGTTGCAAAAAGGCGAGCCTCTCCCTGTCGATTTCAATGGGCGATTCATCTATTACGTGGGCCCGGTCGACCCGGTCGGGGGCGAAGTGGTCGGACCTGCGGGACCCACCACTTCCACCAGGATGGACCTCTACACCGACATGATGCTCGATCTCGGACTGCTCGGCATGGTGGGAAAAGCGGAGCGCGGCCCTGCCGCGATCGATTCGATCAGAAGGCACGGCGCAGCCTACCTCATCGCAGTGGGCGGCGCGGCCTACCTCGTATCCACGGCGATCAAAAAATCCAGGGTGGTCGCATTCGAGGACCTCGGAATGGAAGCGATCTACGAATTCGAAGTGGAAGATATGCCGGTCACGGTGGCGGTCGATTCGCATGGAAATTCCGTGCATGCGGCAGGTCCCCTGCTCTGGCGCAGGAACTGACGCAGCGGTCCATCCATGGCGGGAAAGGATCTTCCTCCGGATTTGTCCTTTTCCCGTCCTATTCACTATGATGTACCATGAACCGCCTCCTCAAGACATTCCCGATCGCAGTCCTGCTCTCCGGATGCGAAAGCGCGCCGCTGCTCGACCCGGCAGGACCGATCGGAAAATCGGAACTCCACCTCATTCTCATTTCCTTCGCCCTGATGCTGATCGTGGTGATTCCGGTCACTTTCATGGCATTCTGGTTTCCGCGAAAATTCAGCGCATCCGACCCGAAAGGGAAATACGAGCCGGAATGGAGCCGCTCCTCCAGCATCGAGTTCGTCGTCTGGCTGGTCCCCGCGATCATCGTGGCCGCGCTCGCGACGATATCGTGGCGAGCGACCCACAGGCTCGATCCATTCCGTCCGATCCCCGGAAACCCGGTCAGGATCGAGGCGGTCTCGCTCGACTGGAAATGGCTTTTCATCTACCCTGATCTCGGAATCGCGACCATCGATCGCCTCGTCATACCGGTGAACGTCCCGGTGAGCTTCCGGCTCACTTCCGCAAGCGTCATGACCTCCTTTTTCATCCCCAGTCTCGGCAGCCAGGTCTACGCGATGGGCGGAATGCAGACGAGGCTCCATCTTCTGGCGCAGCGGGAAGGGGAATTCACCGGGCAGAACCAGCAATACAGCGGAAGGGGATATGCAGACATGCACTTCCGCGTGGAAGCGGTTTCCGCCGATCGATATGCGAAATGGGCCGAGCAAGTATCCCGAAGCGGGGTGAAACTCGACGATGCGCGATACGCCGAAATCGAGAAACCGGGAATTTCCTATCCGGTGAGAGAATTTTCCGGAGTGGAACCTGGTCTATTCGGGAAGATCGTCAAAGGAAAATGAATCCGACCCATGGGAAAGCTGACTTTTTCAGCCATACCGATCGACAACCCGATCATCATGAGCGCAGTGGTCTGCGCGATTCTGATCGCGATCTGGATCGGCCACGAGATCACGAAAAGGAAGAGATGGAGCTGGCTCTGGAACGAGTGGCTCACCAGCCTCGACCACAAGAAAATCGGCATCATGTACGTGGTCCTCGCCATCGTCATGCTGGTGAGAGGTTTTTTCGACGCCATCCTGATGCGGCTGCAGCAGGCGATGGCGGAAGGTTCCAGCCACGGATTTCTGCCTCCGGGACATTTCGACCAGATTTTCAGCGCACACGGCACGATCATGATCCTGTTCGCCGCGATGCCCTTCCTGGTCGGGCTCATGAACATCGCAATCCCCCTGCAGATCGGCGCAAGAGACGTCGCCTTCCCCTTCCTCAATTCGGTGAGCTTGTGGCTCACCGCATCGGCCGCGATGCTGGTCATGGTCTCGCTGGGCGTGGGGGATTTCTCGAAGGCGGGATGGTCCGGTTACGCACCGCTCTCCGAACTCGGGTTCAGCCCGGACGTCGGAGTCGATTACTGGACCTGGGCGCTGCAGATCGCGGGAATCGGTTCCCTGTTGAGCGGCATCAATTTTCTCGTCACCATCCTCAGGATGCGCGCCCCTGGCATGACCCTCATGCGCATGCCGATCTTCGTCTGGGCCACATTCTTCACCAACATGCTGATGCTGGCCGCTTTCCCGGTTCTCACCGCAGCGCTTGCCATGCTTTCCCTGGACCGCTATCTCGGCATGCATTTCTTCACTGCGGATCATGGCGGCAACCCGATGCTCTATGTGAATCTATTCTGGATCTGGGGTCATCCTGAAGTCTACATCGTGATCCTGCCCGCATTCGGCATCTTCTCCGAAGTGGTGGCGACCTTCTCCTCGAAGCGCATTTTCGGATACGAGTCGCTCGTTTATGCAACCGGCGCCATCACCGTGCTCTCCTTCGCAGTCTGGCTCCATCACTTCTTCACCATGGGGGCCGGCGCGGACGTCAATGCCGCCTTCGGCATCGCGACCATGCTGATCGCCATCCCCACCGGAGTGAAGATTTTCAACTGGCTGTTCACCATGTATCGCGGAAGGGTCCGGTTTGCTTCCCCGATGTACTGGACGCTCGGCTTTCTCACCACATTCGCCATCGGCGGCATGACGGGCGTGCTGCTTTCCCTTCCGCCTGCGGATTTCGTGCTGCACAACAGTCTTTTCCTGGTCGCCCACTTCCACAACATGCTCATTCCGGGCGCGCTTTTCGGTTATTTCGCCGGATTCTCCTACTGGTTCCCGAAGGCGACCGGATTCATGCTCGACGAAAAATGGGGAAAGCGCGCATTCTGGTGCTGGATCTGCGGATTCTATCTCGCCTTCATGCCGCTTTACGTCCTGGGATTCCTGGGCATGCCAAGGAGAATGGAGCATTATGCAAACCCGGCCTGGCAGCCCTGGCTGATTCTCGCTGCATTCGGCACTCTTCTGATTTTTTTCGGCATCCTGTTCCAGGGAATCCAGATCGCCACAAGCCTCGGACCGAAGAGAAGGGCAGCGGATCCGGACCCCTGGGACGGAAGGACGCTGGAATGGGCCACCTCTTCGCCCCCCCCTTCCTACAATTTCGCGGTATTGCCTGAAGTGAAGGATCGCGACGCCTTTCTGGAAATGAAAAGAGCAGGGATTCATTCCCCTACCCGCTACGAGGACATCGAAATTCCCAAAGGAAGCGCCAAGGGCGCATTCATCGGCGCTTCTTCCTTCGCATGCGGATTCGGTCTGGTGTGGCATATCTGGTGGCTGGCCGCAATGGCCGCCCTTTTGATTCTCCTCATCGTCATTTCCCGCTCGATGGAAGAGGAAACCATGACGATCCTTCCCTCGGGCGAAGTGAAGCGAATCGAGGAGGCCGGCCATGTCCTCTGAAACCCGGACCAGGGAATTCGGCTTCTGGATCTACCTGATGACCGACCTCATCCTGTTCACTTCCCTTTTCGCGACCTATGCCGTGATGGCGAGGGAAGGATCGATCTCTGCAATCGTCGACCTCCGACAGGTATTTCTCGAAACCATGCTGCTCCTTTCCAGCAGCGCAACCTGCGCAGTGGCAATGGTTTTCATGGAAAGAAGGAAGAAGGAAACCATGCTCTTCTGGCTTGCAGCGACATTCCTGCTCGGCAGCGGATTCGTTTTCATCGAAATCGGAGAATTCGCGAGAATGATCCGGGAAGGATATGGCCCGCAGAGAAACGGGCTCTTTTCCGCCTTTTTCACGCTGGTCGGCACGCACGGTCTGCACGTATCCATGGGGCTGCTCTGGATGCTGGTCACGATGATGCAGACGTGGATGACGGGACTATCCTCCTCATTGCAATCCAGAATGAGTCGTCTTGCCATGTTCTGGCATTTCCTCGACATCGTCTGGATCTGCGTTTTCACGGAAGTTTATCTGCTCGGGAGCCTTTCTTGAAAGCGGGCAAATATGCGGCAGGATTCCTGCTCTCATTGCTGCTCACCGGCATTTCATTCTGGGTGGTGACAAGCCATTCCCATTTCCGGGAATTCGCGGTGATCATCCTGTTCGCCTCCGCGCTGTTGCAGATCGTGGTTCACCTCCATGTCTTCCTGCACGTGGATTCTTCCCCGGATTCCTCCTGGAATCTGTTCTCCCTCCTTTTCACCGCCCTGATCATTTTTCTGATGATCGCAGGAACGATATGGATCATGTACAACCTAGGCGAGCGCCTGAATTAGGCGACTGGCTGCGCGCAGTGAAACCCGGCATGGTCTGCGGAAATTTCATTTCGGCATCCAGCGGCTTCCTGTTCGCATCCGCCGGGCATGCCGATCCGGGGCTTCTCCTGCGCTCCGTATCCGGCATTTCCCTGCTGGTCGCATCGGCATGCATCCTCAACAATGTCATCGACAGGGATATCGATCTCCTGATGCAAAGAACCCGTTCCAGGCCGATCGCATCGGGAACAATTCCTGAAAGGCATGCCATGCTTCTTTCCGCAGCGGCGGCCTGCTCCGGAATGTTTCTGCTCGGCCCGGGACTCGCGCTCGCCCTGGTCCTTTGCGGATTTTTCGTCTACGTGGTCCTGTATTCACTGCTGCTGAAGAGGAGAACATCTCACGCCACGCTGATGGGCAGCCTCGCCGGGGCAACCCCGCCGCTTGCAGGATATTGCGCCGCTTCCGGAGGAATCGACACGGCTGCGATCCTGCTTTTTTCGCTCTATTTCCTGTGGCAGATTCCCCATTTCCTTTCCATCGCCATTTTCCGCATCGAGGATTATGCCGCAGCATCCATTCCTGTCCTGCCCATTCAAATCGGCATTCCTTCTGCAAAATCGAGGCTCGCGCTATGGATCGTTCCATTCAGTTTCGCAGCCATTCTCCCGGCCGTTCTCGGCCATGCCGGAACATTCTATATGCTCGCAGCAATCACGCTTTGCCTGATCTGGATGACGCTGGCATTGATCCCGGAAAAGAACGACAAAACCTGGTCTGTGCGCATGTTCGTATTCTCCATTTTCATCCTTTTCTCGCTGAATTTGACGATTTTTCTGGACAGGATCTGAGTTCGAATCTATGTTGATTCATCGCGCCGTCATTCCAGCGGCAGGTAAACATGGTTGCCTTTTACGATATTATGGAGTAGTCTCCAAACCACCAACATGAAAGGAACTCGATATGTCGACTTATCTCGAACTGAAAGCGCAAGGCGAAGAGCTTCTCCGCCAGGCAGAAGAAGCACGCAAGAAAGAAATCGCGGATGTCATTGCCGATATCAAGGCGAAGATGGCCCAATACGGCATCAACCCCAAGGATCTCGGCCATTCGGCTCCTGCAGCCAGAAAGACGACCAAGTCCGCACCGAAATACAGGGGCCCCAACGGCGAATTCTGGACCGGCGTGGGTCCCAAGCCAAGGTGGCTGAAGGATGCGCTCGCTGCAGGCAAATCCAGGGAAGATTTCGCGATCTGATCCCTTGGGCCGGGATCAGCCCGGCCCTTTCATGAATTTCTTCTCGAATTCGTCCGCCGGAACCGGTTTCGAGTAAAAATATCCCTGCGCATAATCGCACCCGGAAGAGACGAGCAGATTCCGCTGCAACTCCGTTTCCACTCCTTCCGCGATGACCTTCATCCCAAGCTTGTGCGCCATCACGATGATCGCCTCGGGAAGCGCCATGTCTTCCGGTTTCGGTGTGAGATTGCGAACGAAGGACTGATCGATCTTCAGATAGTCGATGTCGAATTGCTTGATGTAGGAGAGGGAGGAATAGCCCGTGCCAAAATCATCCATCGAGACCTGGATTCCTGCATCGCGGAACTGGAGGAGATGAGCTTTCACGGTGGAATTCGCTTCCATCAGCAGGCTTTCTGTGATTTCCACGCAGATGCCGCTGCCAGGAAGCCCGAAATCCTTCAACTGTCCGCCCCATGAGCTTTCCCCCCTGAACTGGACAGGAGACTTGTTCACGCTGATCTGGAAATCAGGATCGAATTGTTTTCGCCAGATCGAGGCCTGTTTCATCGCCTCCCTGAAAACCCAGTCGCCGATCTCCAGGATCATTCCGTTGTCCTCCGCGATCGGAATGAATTCGGATGGACTGACCTCGCCGAGCAAGGGATGCTTCCAGCGCAACAGCGCCTCGCATTTTACGATCCTTCCGGTGGAAAGCTCGACGATGGGCTGATAATGCACGCGAAACTGCTCCCGCTCCAGGGCGGTCCTCAGCTCGTTGGCCAGCTTCAATCTTCTCGCTGCACTTGCCTGCATGGCAGGAGTGAAATAGCTGAAACCGTTTCTCCCCTTTGATTTCGCGGCATACATGGCCTGGTCGGCATTCCTGACCAGGGTTTCGATGTCTCCGGCATCGGTGGGATAGAAGGTGATTCCGATACTGGTGGTGAGATAAATGGCTTGCCCCTGGAAGGAATAAGGCTTGGCAAGCGCATCGATGATCTGACTGCAGGCGTGTTCGACATGCCTGAGATCGCCCAGATCCTCCACGATCACCGCGAACTCGTCTCCTCCCAGTCTGGCCACCGTGTCGTTCGAACGCAGGCATCCGACCAGACGCTGCGCGGTTTCCTTCAGCAGCAGGTCGCCGAATTCATGCCCCAATGTATCGTTGATTTCCTTGAAACGGTCCAGATCGAGAATGAGCAGCGCGAGTGGAAGTCCGGATCGATCCGATTTGCGGATTCCTGCGGCAATTTTCTCCATGAACAGACTGCGATTGGGAAGCCTCGTCAGAAAATCGAAATTCGCCTGTCGCCAGACGAGCTCGTCGGTTCTCTTTTTGTCCGTGATGTCGGTGATCATGGCGAAGGAGCCCGCATATTTTCCGGAATCGTCATAAAGAGGCACTGCATTCAGGCGGCACCAGCAGGTTTCACCATCCTTGCGCCTCATGCGCATTTCGTAAACGCCCGACTTGCCCGCCTGCCTCTCGATCTGCCCCCAGCGATGCGCGGAAAAATCTTCCTCGAACAGGAAGTCCTCGACTGGTCGCCCGATCATCTCTGCCGCCTCGTATCCGAGCATGCGGCACATTGCCGGATTCACGAAGGAGGTGACGCCGCGCGAGTCGATGGACCAGATGCCCTCGTTCGCGGTCTCGACGATATTCCTGTACCGCTCCTCGCTTTTGATCAATGCTTCTTCGGTACGCTTCCTTTCGGTGATGACATCGAAAATGGCGACGAAATATCCGCTCTTGGGGCTGTACACATTGATGTGGAACCAGTCTCCGAGCGCCTCGACATGCATTTCGAATTTCTCCGGAATGCCGGTCTTCGCCACCCTTCCGTAGATTTCGAAGAGTCCGGGATCGGAATCCCGGATTCCGGGAACAATTTCACTCACCCGCTTCCCTTCGACTTCCCCGAGTCCGGTCTGACGATGAAAGGAGGGATTGGTATAGAGATAGATGAAATCCGGGCCGCCTTCTTCATGAAGCATGCGACAGTAAGCCATGCCATTCAGCATGTGCTCGAAAATGGAATCATAGGTCTTCGCATCCAGCGGGATGACCTGACCGGATTCGCTGGCGAGCTGATTTTTCTCCGGGTTCATGATTGAATGGTATTTTGCTCCCGACGCGAAATCGATTCAAATCATTCCGGCTTGGGGTCGCGGCGCATCAGTTCCTCGACCGCATCCCTAGGTGCAATTCCGTGATGAAGAATGCCGCACACCGCGCTCGTGATCGGCATCTCTACATCCAGACTCGAAGCGAGGCGCTCGACCTCGCTCGCGGTATACACGCCTTCCGCGGTCGCGCCGAGATCGGAAAGAATCGCATCCAGCGGCTTTCCCTGCGCAAGAAGCAATCCGACGGTCCGATTCCTGGAAAGATTTCCGGTACAGGTGAGCGTGAGATCCCCGACTCCGGAGAGCCCGAGAAAAGTCTCCAGCCTCCCGCCGAGCTTGAGACCCAGCCTGGTGATTTCGGCAAGACCTCTGGTGATGAGGGCTGCGCGCGCATTGTTGCCGAGACCGAGCCCGTCCGAAATGCCGGCCGCGATCGCCATCACGTTCTTGACCGCCCCGCCCACTTCCACGCCCACGATGTCCTCGCTGGAATAGATCCTCATTTTCGTGCTGCTGAGCAGGGATGCGGTCCTTGAAGCGAATTCGCCATTCTTCGATGCGAGGGTGAGGGCGACCGGCAGCCCCTTCGCCACCTCCCAGGCGAAACTCGGTCCGGAAAGCACGCCGATCGGCGCGACATCCCCGTATTCCTCCGCGGCGACCTGATGGGGAAGTTTCGAGGTACCCGCCTCGAAACCCTTGGAAACCCAGACGAGCGGCATCCTTCCTCCGGATCGCGCGATATGCCGGATGGTTTCCCGGAGACCTGAAACCGGAACGGCTGCGATCGCGAGTTCCGCACCGGAGAGCGCAGCATCGAAATCTGCGGACACGGCAAGTCCGGATGGAAAGGGAACGGAATCGAGATGCCTGCGATTGACCCTTTCAGCATCCATTTCCGAGCAGTGCCCGGCATCCCTCGTCCAGAGCGTCAATTCGTGATGAGTGGAAAGCGCGATCGCAAGGGCGGTTCCCCATGCGCCCGCCCCGAGGATACAGACTTTCATCCGCCCCAGACCTGGCTCGCCTTGACATAACCGCTCTGCCCGTCCGGATGATGGACCGGAATCCAGCCATCAGCCGGTACTCCGGTCACGTCGAGCAACACCCCGGTTTTCGCCTGAAAAGCCAGCGGCGCAGCATCGGATGCGCTCTGCCGGATGTCGGCGAGCGGCACATTCACCAGTACGTAATGCCCCTGACCGAGTTTTTCCTTCTCGATCCACAGCAGGTTGCCGCCGTTGTCCCGCACCTTGACCCAGTTCGCGAGGACCACGATGGCTTCCAGGGGATAATGCGGACCGAGGATGAAAAGCTTGTTGGCCTTCCCGGAAGGCGCATCGTACAGCACTGCAGGTGCGTCTCCCACCGCGACGAAATCCTCTGCGGATGCGCAGAGGGAGAATCCCGCGAGTATCAGGAAGAGTAGCCTGCCCATCTCAGTGGGAAGTCTGTTCCTGCTGGGCGCGCTGCTGGTAGAGCGCCTCGAAGCTCACCGGGCTCAGAATGACCGGCATGAACCCGGCACGGGTCACCACGTCGGAAATGGTTTCGCGGGCATAGGGGAAAATGATGTTCGGGCAGGTGATGCCGAGAATCGGTTCGAGATCGGCCTCGGGGATGTTCTGGATCTGGAAAATTCCCGCCTGCGCGGCTTCCACCAGGAAAAGCGTCTTTTCGCCCAGTTTGGCGGTCGCAGTCACGGTCAGAATGACGTCGAAAATGCCTTCGCCGATGGGCTTTCCTTCGGTGTGGAGCTGGATGTCGATCTGCGGCGCTTCGCGCTCGAGGAAGATCTGCGGCGCATGGGGAATTTCAAGGGAAAGGTCCTTGAGATATATCTTTTCTATGGAGAAAACCGGTTGTTTTTCGCTCATCATTTTTCCTAAAAGTTATTCCTGCTCGAGCAGGCTGTTCAGTTTCCCGGCACGATCCAGCGCTGACAGATCGTCAAAGCCGCCCACATGATAATCCATGATAAAGATTTGGGGAACAGTGCGGCGTCCGGTTTTTTCGATCATTTCCACCTTGCGGGCAGGATGGAGATCGACCCGGATCTTTTCGATCTCCGTGACGCCCCTGGAATTCAGCAGTTTCTCCGCCCTGACGCAATAAGGGCAGACCTCGGTGCAGTACATCGTGACTTTTGCCTTCATTTTTCCACCGGCAGCTTCGCCGACTCCCATGCCATGATCCCGCCCTTGAGATTGTAAACCTGCGAAAAACCCTGTTTCGAAAGCAGCATGCACACGCTGAAGGATCTTGCGCCGCTCCTGCAGTACACGAGCAAAGTCTTGCCCTTCCACGCTTCGATCTCCCCGATCCTGGCATTCACCTTGCCCGAAGGAATGTGCTTCGCATGGAGCAGGTGGCCGGATGCGTATTCGTGATGCTCGCGCACGTCGAGAACGACCGCATCCTGCTGGTTGATGAGACGAACGGCTTCCTGAGCATCGACCTCGGGGAATTTCGTCATGGACCTTCTCAACAGCGGCCAGAGCAGCATGATCCCGCTGCCCACTGCAGCGAGGAAAAGGGGTAGATTACTGATGATGAAATGCAATGCTGCGCTCCTTGATTTTCATGTCCACCTCCGTTACCAGAGGATCGAATTGCCGCGGCATTCTTGCCGCAAGCCCAGAATACAGGTTCCTCGCCTCGCCGAGAAGATCTGGATCAGACCAGGAAGACCTTTCCACCTGAAGGGCGGCCGCCCTGCTCTCGCCATTCATCGCAAGATAAGCCGCATACCGGTAGACCATCATTCCGGAAGGCGAAAACCGAACCGCTTTCCGGGTGTATTCCAGCTTGGCCGGAAGGTTCTCGCGGTCGGGCTCGAACATTTCCGCCATCGAAAAGGCCACGTAGGGCTCGAGCAGGGTGCCCTTTCTGAATCCATACAATTTTCCGTACAGCACATCGGGTTCGAGCGGGGGCTTTCCGCTATGATAGCGCGGGTAGAGAAGCCCTTCCAGATCGAGATAGGCCCGCATCAGCCCGGCCATCAGCAGGAAGAAGGAAAATACGGCCACCCCGATCACGGCCCGCGCTCCGAAGGAAAACGAAACCGATCGACCGTCTCCCATGCCGAGAAGCAGCATGAAAATCCCCAGAAACTGCGCATACCACAGCGGATATTCGTCCAGACTGTGAATGGCGAGAACGGCCAGCATCGAGAAAAACCACCACGAATGCACCCCGGCTCCAGCGGAAATTCTCTTCATCCAGAAGAGCAGACCGAAAAGAAAAATGCCGCCTCCGACCAGGCCGGTTTCAGCGAGGAACTGCAGCATGATGTCATGGGCATGGGTATACAGTCCGTTGATGTTCGGATTCATGTATACCGGGCCGTTCATGAAATGATGCCATGCATACTGGCCAAAGCCGATCCCGAGAAATGGATGGGCAAGGAACATTTCCCATGCCTCCCGCCAGAGATAGGCCCGGATGCCGCTGTCCTTTCCCAGGGATTGCATCCTGTCCGCGGAAGTCATGACCAGCCCCCCCGCTTCCATGGAGAGGAAATGCGCTAACCACTGCATGAAAAAATAACAGGGAATGAGCATGAATGCGGCGACCAGCAGCACCCGGTTGCGCGTTTTCCAGAAATAAGCGGCTGCGAGCAAGGAAATCGCGGCAAGATAGAGCCACGAACTTCTGGATCCGCTCATGGCGAGCACGAAAAGCAGCAGCGGTGCGGACAGAATCGCCGCAAGGGAAGGCATCCGTTTCGTCGCAGCAAGATGAATCAGACTCACCATGGAAAGGGATACATAATCGGAAAAATGGTTCTGCTGGGAAAGATTGCCGTAAACCGTCGGAGCGAAATCCGGGGTCACGACCGGGGACAGAAACCGGGCAACATGGTAGTGCTGCACGATCGCCGCCGCCGCATCGAGCATTCCCCCTGCATAAATGAACCAGGAAAGAACGAGCGCAGTTTCTGCGAGCCCGAATTCCTGTCTGAGCGTCCTGCCCAGCATTGCGACCAGAAAAGCCCAAACGAAATAGAACATGCCCATCGCGAACTGGGAATCGTATCCCGGAAAACCGAGGACATGCTGAAGCCCCACCACGAGCGACAGGGCAAGCGGGACGAAGGCAACCAGGGGAATCCTGGTTTGGCTGCCCAGACAGGCAAGCGATGCGCAAAGACCGAGGATACCTGCAACCCACTCGGTATAAAAATCGGTGACCGGATAATAATGCCGCCATTGCAGGAAAGGCAGCATCGCCATCAATCCGGCGAGGAGGAGCGCTGCGCTCCCCCGGTTCAGCAGCAGGATGCCTTGACGCCCAGTTTCTTCAGGATGTTCTCCAGGGGACAGAATCTGGTGAAACCACTCTGAAACAGGTTGAAGCCGACGAAAGCGGTGAACCAGAGCCATTTGGAGTTCATGAATAGTGGGCTTCCTTCCGCGCCGAGCGCGAGGGATGCCATGACGAAAAATCCGGCGACAATTCTAACGATTCGATTGGTGTCCATCAATAGTTCTCCTGGGTTAAATTTCCCTGTCGATCTTCCTGTACGAAAGGGCGTAATACAGCACCGGGATCACGACCAGGGTGAGGATGGTCGATACCAGAATGCCGAAAATCAGCGAAATGGCGAGTCCGTTGAAAATGGGATCGTCCAGGATGAAGAACGCGCCGATCATCGCGGCCAGCCCGGTCAGCACGATGGGTTTCGCACGGGTCGCTGCCGCCGCGATGACCGCTTCCTGGAAGTCGCGCTCCTCCGAAAGCTGCAGGTTGATGAAGTCGACCAGCAGGATCGAATTCCTGACGATGATGCCTGCGAGCGCGATCATGCCGATCATCGAGGTCGCGGTGAATTGCGCGCCCAGCAGCGCATGCCCGGGCATCACTCCGATGATGGTGAGCGGAATCGGCGCCATGATGACGAGCGGCACGACATAGGATCCGAACTGGGCGACCACCAGCAGGTAGATGAGGATGAGCCCCACGCCATAGGCAATGCCCATGTCGCGGAAAGTCTCGTAAGTCACCTGCCATTCCCCGTCCCATTTGAGCGAATAGCTCCCATACTGGTCCTTGGGCTGATGGATGAAGTATTCCTTCAGCACGCCCCCCTCAGAAAGCTTCATCCCATTGATTCTGGAGCGGATCTCGAACATGCCATAGAGCGGGCTGTCGATCTTGCCGGTCATGTCTCCCACCACATAGACCACCGGCAGCAGGTCCTTGTGATAGATGGTCTTTTCCCGTTCGACATGGGTGACCTGGACGATATCGGAAAGCGGCACCAGTTTTCCGCTTCTCGACCTCACCTCCAGCTTCAACAGGTCGTCGAGTCCGCCCTTGCGGCTGTCCGGAAGGGCGACCGTGACCGGAATCTCGTATTTTGCATTGGTGCTGTGGACCGGCGTGACATTTTCACCGGAGAGTCCCATTTTCATCACTGCCACGATATCGGTTTGCGCGACCCCCAGAAGCGCAGCCTTGTTCTGCAACACCTTCAGCGTGTATTTTTCCGCATTCGCATCCACGGTGTCGTCGATGGCAACGATGTCCGGGGTGGCGGAGAAGGCCGCTTTCACCTGCTTCGCAACCGCAATCTGACCCTGATAATCAGGTCCGTAGATTTCGGCCACCAAGGGAGACAGCACGGGCGGACCCGGCGGCACTTCCACCACTTTCACTTTCGCGCCGTATTTCGCCGCGATTTTCGCAAGCGGCGCGATGGTTGCCGTGGCAATCTCGTGGCTCTGCCGATCGCGCTTGTGCTTGTCGAGCAGGTTCACCTGGATGTCGCCGTATTCAGGACCGTCCCTGAGGTAATACTGACGGACCAGGCCGTTGAAGTTGATCGGGGAAGCGGTTCCGGCATACGCCTCGTAATCGGTCACTTCCGGAATGGTCGAGACATAAGCGCCCATTTCGTGCAATACCCGCGCAGTATCCTCGAGCGGGGTCCCGACCGGCATGTCCACCACCACCTGGAACTCGGACTTGTTGTCAAACGGCAGCATCTTCAGGATCACCAGCTTCACCGCCGCAAGCGACACCGCGAGCAGGATGAGGGTCAGGATGCCGGCGAGCAGCAGTCTCCGGTTCCTTTTTCCTTCGTCTTTCCTGAGGAAGGGCGTCAGACGTTTGGTGAAGAAGGCATCGAGCCCTCCACCGCCTTCGGCATGATGAACCGCATGCTTCGCGGTCAGCTTGAAAGCGAGCCAGGGCGTCACGATGAAGGCGATGCCGAGAGAAATCAGCATGCCGATGCTGGCATTGATCGGGATCGGGCTCATGTAAGGGCCCATCAGTCCGGTCACGAATGCCATCGGCAGCAGCGCGGCGATCACGGTCAGGGTGGCAAGGATGGTTGGCCCGCCCACTTCGTCGACCGCCAGGGGAATGATTTCGGAGAGGGGCGCATCGCTCAGCAGCCGCCGCCTGTGGATGTTTTCCACCACCACGATGGCGTCGTCGACCAGGATGCCGATCGAGAAGATCAGCGCAAACAGGGAGACGCGATTGAGCGTGAATCCCCATGCCCAGGATGCGAACAGCGTCGCAAACAGCGTGAGCATCACGGCAACGCCCACGATCACCGCCTCGCGCCGCCCGAGCGAAATCCACACCAGGATCACGACCGAAGTGGTGGCAAAAATCAGCTTCTCGATGAGCTTCATCGCCTTGTCGTTCGCGGTCACGCCATAATCACGGGTGACGGTCACTTCCACATTGGAAGGAATCACGCTCCCTTTCAACGCATCGACCCGGTCGATGAGCTGTTTCGCAACATTGACCGCATTTTCGCCCGGCTTCTTGGAAATGGCGAGCGTCACTGCGGGATGTTCGCCTTTCTGTTTGCCGATCCATACATAATGCTCAGGCTGGTCCGGCCCGTCGACCACCTTCGCAACATCGCTCATGAAGATGGGACGC
>JABEVD010000093.1 GCA_013044025.1 Burkholderiales bacterium | reverse complement strand
TTTCATTTTTTCAGGATAGACGAAATTCCGTTTCCGGGTGGTAAAATGTAGCAATGTCAGATCCCCGCTTCGTCCACCTCAGGCTGCACAGCGAATATTCCATCTCGGACAGCATCGTCAGGCTGGACGATGCGCTCGCCGCTGCAAAATCGGACGGCATGCCCGCCCTTGCGCTCACCGATCTCGCCAATGTGTTCGGTCTGGTGAAATTCTATCGTGCGGCGCGCCAGAAGGGCGTGAAACCGGTCATGGGCTGCGATGCATGGGTGGGCGATGGTCAGAGAATGCTGTTTCTCGCCCAGTCCGCGCAGGGATATCACAGCCTTTGCGAACTGCTTTCGCGGGCCTATCGAAAAAACCAGCACCATGGGCGCGCGGAAATCCTTCAGAAATGGTTCGAGGAATCCGGCACGGAAGGATTGATCGCAATCTCCGGAGCGCAAATGGGCGAAATCGGGCAGCTCCTGCTAGCGGGCAATGCGCAGGAGGCCGCCAGGGTCGCGGCGAAATGGGGCGCGCTTTTTCCCGGAAGATTCTATCTCGAATTGCAGCGAATCGACTCCCAGAGCGAGGCTTGCGTCGAGCCCACCCTGAAGCTCGCTTCCGAACTCGGCTTGCCGGTGGTGGCCACCCATCCGGTGCAGTTCATGAAGAAGGAGGATTTCAAGGCGCACGAGGCGCGGGTGTGCATCGCGGAAGGATCGATTCTGGGCGATCCGAGAAGGGCGAGGCGCTTTTCGGAAAATCAGTATTTCCTGACCAGCGAGGAAATGGCCTCACTTTTCCAGGACATTCCCGAGGCGCTGGAAAATTCGGTGGAAATCGCCAAGCGCTGCAACCTCACCCTCGAAATCGGCCATAACAAGCTTCCGGATTTTCCCACCCCGGAAGGGATGGGGCTGGAGGATTACCTCGGGATGCAGGCGGTCGAGGGTTTGCGCCGGCGCATGGAAATGCTTTTCCCGGAAGCTCTGGAGCGGGAGAGGCAGTATCCGCACTACATGGAGCGCCTCGAATTCGAGGTCGCGATGATCATCCGCATGGGTTTTCCCGGATATTTCCTGATCGTCGCGGACTTCATCAACTGGGCGAAGCAGAACGGGGTTCCTGTGGGCCCCGGGCGCGGTTCCGGCGCGGGATCGCTCGTGGCCTATTCCATCGGCATCACCGATCTCGATCCGCTCCGCTACGATCTGCTGTTCGAGCGCTTCCTGAATCCGGAACGCGTTTCCATGCCCGACTTCGACATCGACTTTTGCCAGGACGGGCGGGAGCGGGTGATCGAATATGTGAGAAGGAAGTACGGAGAGGAGAGCGTCTCCCAGATCGCCACTTTCGGCACCATGGCCGCAAAGGCGGTGGTGCGCGACGTCGGGCGCGTGCTCGATCTTCCTTACGGTTTCGTCGATTCCCTCGCCAAGCTCATTCCTTTCGAACTCGGCATGACCCTTGCGAAGGCGCGAGAACAGGAGCCCGAAATCAACGCCCGCGCAGCACGGGAAGAGGAAGTCGCGGAACTCCTCGAGCTTGCCACCGTCCTGGAAGGACTCACCCGCAATGTCGGCATGCATGCCGGCGGCGTGCTGATCGCCCCCGGGAAAATCACCGATTTTTGCCCGGTCTATTGCGCGGAAGGCAGCGATGCGGTGGTGAGCCAGTTCGACAAGGACGACGTGGAGAAGGTCGGTCTTGTCAAGTTCGACTTTCTCGGCCTCAGGACGCTCACCATCATCGACTGGGCGGTTCGCTACCTCGAAATGCTGGGGGAAGGGGGAGGGAAATTCTCCATCGACGCCATTCCGCTCGACGATGTGGCCACCTACCAGCTCCTGAAGTCCTGCGATACCACGGCCGTTTTCCAGCTGGAATCGCGGGGAATGAAGGATCTCGTGAAGCGCCTGCAGCCCGACTGCTTCGAGGACATCGTCGCGCTGGTCGCCCTGTTCCGCCCCGGTCCCTTGCAATCCGGGATGGTGGACGACTTCATCAACCGGAAGCACGGCAAGGCGAAAGTGGATTATTTCCATCCCGACCTGGAAAGCGTCCTGAAACCCACATACGGGGTCATCGTCTATCAGGAACAGGTGATGCAGATCGCCCAGGTGCTGGGCGGTTATTCACTCGGTTCTGCAGACCTGTTGCGCCGCGCCATGGGCAAGAAAAAGCCCGAGGAAATGGCCCAGCACCGGACCATTTTCGTCGAGGGCGCGACCGCTCGCGAAGTTCCTCAATGGCAGGCGGAACAGCTTTTCGACCTCATGGAGAAATTCGCGGAATACGGCTTCAACAAGTCGCATTCCGCAGCCTATGCGCTGGTCGCTTACCAGACTGCCTATCTCAAGGCGCATCATGCCGCTGCCTTCATGGCTTCCACGCTGTCCGCCGACATGGACGACACCGACAAGGTGCATGTCTTTCATGACGACTGCATCCAGCGGGGTCTGGAAATGCTTCCTCCCGACATCAACAAAAGCGATTACCGCTTTTTTCCGGTCGACGCGAAGCGCATCCGCTACGGTCTCGGCGCAGTCAAGGGAACCGGAGAATCGGCGATCAATGCCATCCTGGAGGCAAGAAAGTCGGGCGAATTTGCAACTCTTTTCGATTTTTGCAGGCGGGTCGACAAGCGCACGGTCAATCGTCGTGTGATAGAATCGTTGATCAGGGCCGGGGCATTCGATAGCCTGAATGGAAACCGCAGAAGCCTTCTGGCTTCCGTGGGCCTGGCGATGGAGAGCGCCGAGCAGATTTCCCGCGCCGCCAACCAGATCAGCCTGTTCGGGGAGGAGGAACACGAGTTCGCCTATGTCGAAATCGAGGATTTCGCGGTCCGCGAAAGGCTGAAGGAGGAGAAGACCAGCCTCGGCTTCTATTTCAGCGGACATCCTTTCGATGCGGATGAAGGGGAGATTTCGAATTTCTGCAAAACCCGCCTCGACAAGCTTTCCGTGCAGAAAGGGCCGGCCCGGCCGGTCATGCTCGCCGGAATCGTGCTCGGCGCGAGAATCCAGCTGACGAGGCGAGGGAGAATGGCGATCGTGCAGCTCGACGACGGGCATGCACAGGTCGAGGTTTCGATTTTTTCGGAACTGTACGAAGCGGCCAGGGATCTCATCAGGGAAGACCAGTTGCTCGTCGTGGAAGGAAAAGCGGCCTTCGACGACTATTCCGGAGGAACCAGGGTGACTGCGGAGAATCTTTACGATCTCGCCGGCGCCAGGGCGAAATTCGCCAAATCCCTGGAATTTCATTGCAGCAGCGGGACAGATCTCGACAGGCTGATGGAAGCCATTTCCCCCTACCGTGGAGAAGGGTGTCCTGCAAGAATGCATTACAGCAACGGCAAGGCGAGTTGCGAAATCGAATTGTGGAACGTGAGACCCGAAGACGGGCTGCTCGAAGTGCTGCGACAACATGCAGAAAAAATAAGGCTGGTATATCCATGATCATTGACCGCGAAATGCTCGATTCCCTTTCGGCCGAGGCAAAAGCCTCGGCGAGGAGCCGCAAGAACCGCAATTTCCACGCTGCGGATGCCTCTCCCTGCAACCGGCTGCTGAATGCGATCGAACCGGATTCCTATGTGCAGCCCCATCGGCATTCCGACCCGGAAAAGGGGGAAACGATCCTGCTGCTGAGGGGGAAACTGGGCGTATTGTTCTTTTCGGAAGCAGGGGAGATCGTGATGCAGCGCCTCCTAGATCCCGAGGCCGGAATATACGGCATCAACGTGCCTTTCGGCACCATCCATACCGTGCTGGCGCTTGTTCCGGGGACGGTGTTTTTCGAGGCGAAAAGCGGACCTTATGTGCCGATATCGGATGCGGAAAAGGTGGATTGGGCGCCGCGAGAGGGAGATCCCGGCGTGCCCGCTTATCTCGAAATGATGCGGAGCCGGTTCGCCTGACCCGGAGCGGAACATGGAACTGAGGACCTTTCTCGAGGAGATCCCGGACGCACTGATTGCCCACGACCTTTCGGGCAGGATCGTCGACGTCAACCGCAGGGCTTGCGAGAGCCTGGGGTTCACCCGTGAGGAGCTTCTGGGATTGGACGTCATGGAGATCGAGCGGGAAGTCGATGGCGCGCAAGCTTTCTGGAAGCGGGCGGCACAGGGCGAGCGGCTCACCCTGTTCGGCAGATTCAGGAAGAAGGACGGGACCGAATTTCCGGTCGAAATCCATGTCGCGAGGAGCGAAGGGGATTCGCTCATTCTCCAGTTGGCGCACGACATTTCCCAGCGAAAGCAGGCGGAAGCGCGCCTTGACCGGATGAAGAGCCTGTATCGGGCGCTCGGCGAGGTGAATCAGTCGATTCTGCGCATGGAAGAAGAATCGATGCTGTTTCCCATGATTTGCCGGGTGGCCGTGGAACTGGGCGGCCTGGAGATGGCCTGGATCGGCATGCTGAAGGGGGCGGAGATCGTTCCGGTCGCCCGGCACGGGGAAGCCTTTCCGGTCGATTGCGGAATCGCCGGAACCGCCATCCGGGATTCCCGCAGCGTCATCGAGAACGATTTCGGAGTGGCGGGCTGGGGTTCCTGTGCAGCATTCCCGATCCTGCGCGGAGGGGGCGTGTTTTCCGTTCTGGTGGTCCATCACCGCCAGAAGGATGTGTTCGATGCCGAGATCGTCTCCCTGCTGGAAGAGATGGCGCTCGATGCGTCTTTCGCGCTCGGCAATTTCGACAGGGAAGCCGGCAGGAATGCCGCCGAAGAAGCGCTGCAGACCAGCGAGGAAGTCTTCTCGAAAATTTTCATGAACTGCCCGAACCCGGTCAGCATGTCCACCCTGAAGGACGGGCTTCTCACCGACGTCAACGAGGCATGGTGCATGATCACGGGGTATTCCAGGGAAGAGGCGATCGGCAGGAGCGCGCTCGATCTCGGCATCTGGATGAATCCGGAAGATCGCGATCAGGCAGTCGAGGAAGTGGAAAAAAATGGCTCGGTGAGCGGCAGGGAGATCGTCTATCGCAGCAGGCGCGGCGAAAAAGTCATTTGCCTCGTCTCCGCCGTCATCATCCGGATCAGGGGCGAAGCCTATATCCTCATCGTCGCGCAGGACATCTCGGAATTGAAGCGGGCGATGTCGACGATCGCGGAGCAGAACAATTTTCTTTCCGCGATTTTCGACAGCGAGCCTGAATGCGTGAAGGTCGTTTCTCGGGAAGGCGATCTGCTCAGCGTGAATCGGGCCGGTCTTGCCATGCTCGAAGTGGACGATCCGGAAGATGTGAAGGGCAGGAAATTTTCAGAATTCATCCTGGAGGATCATCGCGAATCCTTCGAGCGCTTCCTCGCATACATCTGTGCCGGCGGCAGCGGAATGAAGGAATTTCCGGTCATCGGCAGGCGGGGCGCGCATCGCAGGCTGGAAGTGCATGCCACGCCGCTCAGGAATGCGGAAGGTGAAATTTTCGCGCTGGTCGCCGTGACGCGCGATGTCACGAGCCGCAACAAGTCGGCGGAACTCATCTGGAGGCAGGCGAATTTCGATGCGCTCACCGGGCTGCCGAACCGGCACATGCTGTTCGGCAAGCTCGACCAGGAAGTCGAAAGGGTGGAACGCAGCGGCGGAGGATTCTCCCTGCTCCTCATCGATCTGGATCGTTTCAAGGAAATCAACGACACCCTCGGGCACCGCAGCGGAGACCTGATGCTGGTGGAGGCTTCGAGCCGGATCGCTTCCTGCGTCGGGATTCCCTTGAGCCTCGCCCGCCTCGGAGGCGACGAATTCACCGTCGTGCTGGCCGAAGAAGAGAATGCAGAAGAAGTTGCGAAAAGGATCATCTCGAAGCTTTCCGAACCGTTTTTGCTGGATGGAGAGGTGGCCTACATTTCGGCGAGCGTGGGCATCACCCGTTATCCGGAAGATGCCGCGGATGCACAGCAGCTCCTGAAAAATGCAGATCAGGCCATGTATGCGGCCAAGAATTCGGGAAGAAACCGGCTGTTTCATTTCACCGGCGAGCTTCAGGAGAAGGCGAATGCGAGGCTGCGCCTTTTCAACGATCTCAGGAGAGGGCTCGAAAGGAAGGAATTTGCGCTGCTATTCCAGCCCATCGTCGAAATCACAACCGGCCGAATCGTCAAGGCGGAAGCCCTGCTGCGCTGGCAGCATCCGGAAAGGGGGTTGGTGAATCCGGCCGAGTTCGTTCCCCTGGCGGAAGAGACCGGTCTCATCGTCGAAATCGGGGAATGGGTGTTCCGGGAAAGCATGCGGATTGCGAAGCGCTGGATGGATCTGTATCCGGCGGGTTTCCAGGTCGGAGTCAACGGTTCTGCCGTGCAGTTCCGCTCTGGAAAGGTCGATTGCTGGCCTGCCTGCCTAGAAAAGGAGGGGATGTCCGGTCGGGGTATCGTGGTCGAGATCACCGAAAGCCTGCTGCTCGAGGAGAATCCGGAGATTTCGAAGAGGCTCGAACAGTTCAGACAATGCGGAATGGAGATCGCCATCGACGATTTCGGCACCGGCTATTCCGCGTTATCCTACCTCAAGAAATTCG
>JABEVD010000092.1 GCA_013044025.1 Burkholderiales bacterium | reverse complement strand
CCCGTTCGCATCGCGGATCGGCCCCATCACGAAGGGGCCGGATGCATTGCTTCTGCAGTTCGCCCCCGGACAATTGAAGGCATCGAGGTAATTGTCCGGACAGAGGTAGCCCGCCACGCTGCTGCCCAGGGAAGGACAGGAGGAAACCGTGGATCCCCGCGTCTGCCAATTCAGCGCCGCCCCGGGAGAAAAAATCACCGCCACCGCGTTCGACGAGAACAGGGTGAGGCCGTCCGAGGCATAGACGGTGAGGGCGCCGGAGGTGTCGCTGTCCAGGATCGCCGATCCGTTCGCGTGATACGCCGGAGAGATCGCATACCAGAGCCGCTCCCCGGCAGCGTCTCGCAGATCCGGAAGATTCAGCGTCTTCCAGGGAAGCCGTCCGACATAGCTTTTGCAGTTACTTCCCACATAATCGGTTGCGATCTGGATCACTCCATCGTCGTTCATGTCCGGACAGGGCAATTCGCCAGGCCTCGTCGCATCGGAGACCGCATACCCGATCAGCGCATCCCTTGCCTCGGACAGGACGAGCGAAGTATCCTTCGCCCCTTGCGCATTCCCCGGATCCGTCGCGGGCATTGCCGCGACCAGGTAAATGCCGACCATCGCCAGGATGGCGATGAAAAAAAGGCTCGCCAGCCCCTTCATTTTTTCTTCTCCGCTTCGAGGTGCTTCGGAATGCCGTTCTCCCAGACGGTCCGCCCGCCGCCCTTCATTTCGACTTTTCCCGTGGCTGGAGAGCGGCTCCATCCTTCCTTCCCGGGAAGGGTTCCGGCAGGACTGGAATGCCCGGCTTCGAGGGAGGCGCGTTCTTCCGGAGTGAAAAAAAGCCTGCCCAGACCTGCCGCATCCGCAGCTTGCGCAAGAAACAGGAAAATGAAGAGAAACTTCCTCATTTCAGTGGCTCCAGCGTGATCCAGGAAACCGCGCAGGAAGCCTGAAGCCTGGGCTCCCCGCCCGATGCGCCTTCGATCCTCGACAGGCTGCATCCCTCGACGAGCGGCAATCCGTGCGTTGCCGCCCCGATCTGCTTCAGCAGATCGATCAGTTTTTCCTCGTGCAGCACCTGCCCCCTGATCTCGACCCGATCGACCTTCATCCTGAAAAATTCCGCGACCGGAACCGAGAACTGGGGCAGAATCGAATACTGCATGTCCATGCCGGATTTCCCCAGATTCTCGACGAGTTCCATCCGGGAAAAGTTGCCGATCACTCCCTGATGTTCGAGATTCCGGTAGGCAGCCTGATAGATTCCCAGATTCTGCCGGTCGCGTATCCCTTCCTCCACCTTGTCGCGAGCCGTGGCCAGCGCCTCCTCGCTCCCCGTTTTCTCCCTTGCCATCCTTTCCCTGAACCGGTTCGCTGCGGCAGGCAGGAAAAAGGCGAAAACGAGGGAAAGCACAACCAGCGCAGCAGGCATGAAAAGCCGCGGAAGATCCTTTTTCCCGATTTTCATGATTTCCCTTTCTCCACCATCCTCAGCAGGAAATCCGGCTTCTTGTCCGCGTCCCCTGCCTTGCCCGTGAAACTCGTCGCAGGATCGAGATCGAGCGGCATCCTGATTTTCCCGACTTCTATTCCCTGCTTCTCGAGCAGGGTAACGAAGCGATCCACTTTCTCGTTGGCAAGCCGGAAATCCCCGTCGAAAGGAGCGATCTCCCCTTCCACGAAAATCACTCTGGAAAGGGCTTTCTCCGCATAAATTCCCTGTTCTGCGCGCATTTCGGATGGGGGCTGGCGGATTTTTCCAGGATTGGCAGTCGTCATCCAGACGACCCGATCGATGCGGATTTCGTCCATGGAACCGAGCGCCCTGCTGATTTGCGAGAGCACCGCCTCCGGAGGGGGAAAACGCGCCGAGAGGCCATCGACCAGGGTCACTGCGGTCTTCATCCTCTGCGGAACAGATCCCTGCGCAGGCATCATTTTCCGGTATTTCAGCAGCATGGCATCGGTCCTAGCAGCAGTCAGCCCGGCTTCGAGATGCAGCTTCATCCCGATACCAACGTCGACCGCCCCCCAAATCAACCCTGCGAAGACGAATGCAGCGGAAATCGCCATCGCCCTGCGCTGCAGGTTCTTCAAGGCATGGACGCGACGATGTCCCTCGCTGCCGTAGCGGTTCTCCGGGGAACTGCCCAGAATCTGGAAGTAGAGCGGCAAGGCATCGTTTCCTTCCGCCTTCCCGTGATATCCGAGCCTGCGGGCGGCCTCCGCCACATCGAAAAACACATGATGGATCGAAGCCGTGTTTTCGAGATTCTGCTCCAGTTGCTTGCGGATCCCTTCCCCGCAAAGCACGAACACCTGGAGCGCCCCCTTTTCCGGAATCAGGCTCAGGGTGTGCAGATATTTGTAGACCCTTCCGGATTCGACCCGGATCACTTCGGCCACATCTTCTCCGGGATGGATGAGCGCAAGGCGGGAAAAATGCAGGTTCCCTTGCAGAAAGAAACTCTGCCTGAGTCCGGTCCCTTCCTGGATGCTGAGGAGCAGAAGATGGGATGCGTTCAGGTTCGAAGCGAGCCTTTCCGAAAGCATCGCCACGGAGGTCACGCAGGAAACCGCGATGCCCATTCCGGTCATCAGCTCGATCCAGGGAACGACGAGACCGGGACTGGTGAGCGCCGAAAACAGTACCTGCCCATTCTGCCTCGAAGCGTTTCTGAGCGGGGTGTATCGATAGAACTGCTCGAGCTTGCGCTCCTCGAGAAGCTTCCTGTCCCTTCCTTTCAACGGCGGGAGGGTCTCGATGCGATAATCCTCTTCGACGAGATCGACCAGGATGCTCACTTCAGGGTCGGGCAATCTGGACAGATAGCGTGCGAACGCCTTCCTTCCCTCCTCGCTGTTGGGAAAATTTTCCCGATCGGAAAGCAGCCCGTTTTTCCAGACGCAGGCCTGGCAGTTTCTGTCGCCGATGAAAAGAAGGATCCGCGTCACCTGATTTTCCCCAGCATGTCGTAGATCGGCGTGATCGCCGAAATCATGATCCAGCCGAGCATCATCCCGAGCACCACGGTGAGCACCGGCTCCACCATCACCTGCAGCTTGCGGATGGCCTCACGGGTATCCCGCTCGTAAAAATAGCTCACGTTGTAAAATGCATCGCCGAGCTGGCCGGTCGCCTCCCCGACCTTGACCATCCTGAGCACCAGAGGAGGAAAAATTTCCGCTTTCTGGAAGCTCTGCAGCAGGGTTTTGCCCGCCTCGATCTCTTCGAGCGCCTGCTTGAGGCGCTCGGCAAGCACCAGATTTCCGGTGATGCCGATCGAAATCGAGATGCATTCGAGGATGCTGACGCCGGATTCGTACATGATCGCGAAGGTATTGGCAAAGCGGGCGAGAATGATCTTCAGCAGGATGGGACCGACGAACCAGATCCTGATTTTCAGGTTGTCGAATGCATATCTCGCCTTCAGGCTGAAACCGGATGCGATCCGAATGAACAGGTACAGCAGCACCGGAGTTGCTATCAGGAAATACCGGTAATTCCGGAAAAATTCCGAAACCGCAAGCAGCGCCCGGGTCTGTGGGGGAAGCTCCTGGCCGAGACTCCTGAAAAAGGTCGCCAGTTGCGGAACCAGATAGAGCATCAGGAAAAAAGTGATCGAAATCACCACGAGCAGCACGAATGCAGGGTAGAGCAGGATCTGCCTCGTCTGGGAGCGCATTTCGTCCTGCCATTTCAGCGACTCGGTGATATGTTTGAAGATCGCCGGCAGCCTCGCGCTCTCTTCCCCTGCCCGAACCAGGCTCACCATCACGCCGTCGAAAGTGCCGGGATAGAGCGACATGGCCTGGGAGAGATGCATTCCTCCCTGGATGTTCTCGATCATGTCCGCCATGATGCCGCGAAAAGCCGGCACATCCATGCTGTCCCGGAGATCTCCGAGGCTCTCGATGAGCGGCACGCCCGCGTGGGTCAGCAGCTCCAGATTGAAGAAAAAGGTGATGAGTTCGCGGCGCTTCACCCCCCTGGAGCGCAGGAATCCGCCGCGCATGGCCGGACGTGCGGAAACGAGGTCGAGGCCGATCCTTCCGAGGCGCTCGGCAAGTTCCTCCTCGCCGAGCGCTTCCATCACGCCATGGCGGATCGTGCCCGCCCGGTCCACCGCCCGGTAGGAATAGTAGCTCATGAAGTCCTCCCGGTGAGATCCACCACCCGGACGATTTCCTCGAATGAAGTCGTACCGTCCCGCACCCTGCGCAACGCATTCCCGGCAAGCGTCCGGTAGCTCTTTTCCATGGCGAGCCTGCGCAATTCGCGCAGCGTGCCGCGCCTTGCGATGAGGTCGTCGAAATCCTCGTCCATCCTGACGATTTCCATGATCGCAAAGCGCCCCGAATATCCCTGGAAATCGCAGGCCTCGCATCCGGTTGCCCGATAAATCTTCTCGCGGCTGCCGAGCATCCTTTCCGCATCCGGCGAAGGCTCGACGGCTTTCCTGCAGCGCAGGCAAAGGCGCCTTGCGAGGCGCTGCGCGATCATCCCGACGATGTTTCCGGCCATGATCTCGGGATGGATGCCAAGATCCATGAGCCTTGGCACCACCCCGATCGCGGAATTGGTGTGCAAGGTGGTATAGACCTGATGCCCGGTCATGGCCGCTCGAAACGCCATGACCGCAGTGGGCTCGTCGCGGATTTCCCCCACCAGGATGATGTCCGGATCCTGCCTCAGCATCGAGCGAATGCCGCTGGCGAAATCGAGCTTCACCATTTCGTTCACGGAAGCCTGACGGATCATCGGCATGGGATATTCCACCGGATCCTCCAGCGTCATGATGTTGACCGCCTCGGTATTGAGGCGACTCAGGATCGAATCGAGGGTCGTGGTCTTGCCGCTTCCGGTCGGCCCCGTCACCAGGATCATTCCCTCCGGTCTCGCGATCATGATGTTCAGGATGTCGAGCTCCACCTGCTCCAGGCCGAGTTCCTCCAGGGGAACGATCCCCTTCTGCCGGTCGAGAATGCGCAGCACGATGTTCTCGCCATGGGTGGTGGGTTCCGCCGAAACCCTGAAATCGATCTGGCGCCCGGAAAGCCTCAGCGAAAAGTGGCCATCCTGAGGCGCGCGATTTTCGGCGATGTTCATCCCGCTCATCACCTTCAGCCTGACCGCCATCGGCGACCAGTAGGATTTGTGCAGGCTCCGCACCTGGCGCAGCACCCCGTCAATCCTGCAGCGTATCCGGAGGAAGCTGTGCTCGGGTTCGAAATGGATGTCGGATGCGCCGCGCTGCACTGCATCCGAAAGCAGCGCATCGATCAGTCTCACCACCGGCTGGGAAAATTCGGTCACGCCCACCTGAAAGATCGGGGACTCGATGTCTCCGGGCTCGATTTCCTGCAGAATCCCCTCGATCGATAGCTCGAATCCGTAATACTGGTCGATCGCGTGCAGGATCTCCGATTCGGCCGCGAGCAGCAGGTGCAGTTCGTAATCGTCGTCGAGCAGGGCCTTCACCTGATCGAGCGCGATGATGTTCTCCGGATTGGAGATGGCGAGGGTCAGGATCTGTCTCGCCCTGTCGAAGGAAAGCGGCAAAACCTGATGGCGTCTGGCCACTTCCTGTGGAATCATGCGGATCGCCACAGCATCGACCACGACGCTGGCGAGATCGACGGTTTCCTGTCCCATGCTTTCCGAAAGCACGTCCCGGATCGTTCCTTCGGTGAGAAAACCGAGCCCGACCATCAGCTTGCCGAGCTTGATGTGGTTCTTCACCTGCTCGACGAGCGCGATCTTCAACTGATCCTCGCTGATCACGCCTCGCTCGATCAGCATCTGGCCGAACAGTTTCCCGCCTTCCCGCACGGGATGCATTTTGGGAATTGCAGACATTATTGTTCCAGTTCACTGATCCTGTTCTTCGCAGTTTCCGCATCGAAGCCGGGGAAGCCACGCCCGGAAAGTTCAACCGCCTTCCTGTAATAGCGCAGGGCAAGATTTTTCTGCCCGAGGTGATCGAGGCTCACTGCGAGATTGAATGCGTAATCCGGATTGTCCGACGCAGCCTTCAGGGCGCTGAAATAGGCCTGTTCCGCATCGGACCAGTGGGATTCGGAAGCATAGCCGTTGCCCAGACTGAAATAGAGGGCACCGGAATCGGGAGAATTGTGGATGAGCGATTTCATCCTGCTTTCGTCATCGGCGGGATTGCCGAGGTTGGCAAGGCCTGCGACCGCATCCGGATCTTCCGGATCGATTTCCAGCATTCTCCGGTAATAGCGTTCCGCGAGCGCGATGCGACCCCGCTGCATGGCGACTGCTGCGAGCCCGAGCAGCGCCTCGCGATTTTGCGGATCCCTGGAAAGCAGCCTCGCATATTGCTTGCGCGCGACATCGAGATTGCGTGAATTCATCGCCTGATAGCCGGATATGGAAAGCGGATTGACGATCGCTTTCGACGCCTTCTTCCTGACTTCCACGCGATTGGTCGATTCCGGCTCCGGCTTGGGCTTGGGTTTGGGTGCCTCGACCGGAGCAGGCGCCTCGACTGCGGCGACTTCGGAAGCCCTTTCCGGTTCGGCGGGCAATGGAGCGGGGGCGGATATCTGAGGCGCGGTCTGCGTCTCCGTCCTGTACCACCAGTATCCCGTGCCGGAAGCGAAGAGGAGCGCCGCGATCGCGCCCAGGATCCACAGGCGGTAATGGCTGGTGGACAGGGTTTTGGCCGCGAACATGCGCTCCGCGGCCGCCCTGTCCTCCTCCTCGATTCCGACGGGCGCTTCCGGCTTCGCTTCGAGCTCCAGTCCCGGCTCCTCGCCGGGCGCTTCCTGGGAAGGGACGGACTCGTTTTTTTCCGCTTCCGCCTTGCGGATTGCATCGATCAGCAGGCTCATTTTCAATTCCCGTCGGTATCGAAGAAATTCCTGTCCGGAAGCGCATCCCTGAATCCGGCGAAATCCCCTTCCAGGCTGGGCTCCTTCACCACCACCGGTCGCAAAAAGATCACGAGTTCCGACTTGGTGACGGCATCGTTCTTGTGGGCGAACAGGTTGCCGATATGCTTGATGCCGAAAAGGCCCGGCACGGTGTCGTCCAGGTTGTTGACCGAGTCCTGCATCAGACCGCCCATCACCGCGGTCTGGCCGCTGTTGACCCGGATCACCGACTCCATTTCCCTGGTCTGGATCTCCGGAATCAGGTTCTGCACCCCGGCAGGAAGGGAAGGATTGGGGTCAGGAACATAATCCAGGATCCTGGAAATGGTGGGGCGCAGATTGATGATCACCGAGTCGTTTTTGCTGATTTCGGGGGTCACGTTCATCACGAATCCGACAGGAACCGAATTGACCGTCGTGGTATAGGTGGTGAGCGTGGTGGTCTGGTTCTGGCTGGTATTGGCCTGGATGGTGAAATAGATGCGATTGTCCACCACCTTGAGCAGCGCGGTCTGGTTGTTCAGCACGCTGATCTTGGGGCTGGAAAGCACTTTCACCTTGCCGAAGGATTCGAGCAGGCTGATGGTCGCGGAAAGGTTGCCGGCAGAGGAAGTCGGATTGGAATATCCCAGCACGAAAAGGCTCTGGTTGACTGCGGAAGGAATCGCGCCCACCGGGCTTTGCGTGAAGCTCCAGCCCTTGCCCGCTGCGATCGCAGCCCAGTTGATTCCCTGCTGGTATTTGTCGGAAAGTTGCACTTCCACCACGGTCGCCTCGATCAACACCTGGCGCTTCGCGCTTTGCATCACCCTGTCGAGAAATGCCTGGATTTTCCTGTGCTGGCGCGAAGTGGCGCGGATGCTGATGATGCCGGTTTCAGGATTGGCGATCACCGAGGCGGCTTCCCGGAAAGTGGTGCGCCTGATGATGGTGCTGCCCTCGTTCTGCGTGGTTCCGGGCCCGGTCACCGATGCGGTCCCTTTTTGCCCGAACCTTTCGATTGAACCGTTCCTGTATTGGTCTGAATCCCGGACTGCTGCACCACCGTCTCGGAAGAGCCTTCGGGCAGGATCTTGTCGGTTTCGTGCAGGATGTCCTTGATGTTCTGCACCAGGGTATCCCAGAAGCGGTTCTTGGCGAGATTGGTGACCGTGGTGGTGGAATTGTTCACCCCGGTGGAAGTCGAGCCTCCCCCTCCGCTGGTGCCGGTGGCGACATTGGTTCCAGGGGTCGAAACCTGGGTGATGATGGCCACCGTACCGCTGGTGTCCCGTTCCATTTCGAGGTAATCGACCTTGTAGTTGATGAGGTAAGGAGTGTCCGGCATCACCTGGATGCTCTCCCCATGTTCCTCGTAACGCATGTCGACCTGTTCGGAAATCCGGTTCAGGATCTCGGGCAAAGTCTGGTTGATGGCATTGATGGTGACCACGCCGCTCACCGCGGGATGGATGTCGATGTTGATTCCCGCGTCCCTTGCAAGCGCATAGAGGAGTTCCTGGACCGGCACGTTGAACACCGAAACGCTGTAGACGGCAAGCCTTCTGGTGGGTCTCGGCGGAGGAAGAATCGCGCTGTGGCGCACCGGTTCGGGGATCTTTCCTTTCGTTTCAGGCGTTGCGGAAAGATGATAGGGAGAAGGCTTGATTTGCGGCGAATTGCAGCCAAAAAGGCCAAAAATCAGCGCAAAAACTGCGATCCAGCGCATCGCTTCTTCTCCCAACCGGTTCCTGGCTTCACAGTAGCATCGGAACGGGATTATGCAATCCGGATTTTCGGCAAGCGCACCACGGAAGGACGGTAAGTTCTGCGATAGGTTTCAGGCAGGGATTTCAGCGCCTTTTCCGCCTCGATCCTGTTCGGATAGGCGCCATAGACGACGAGATAGCGCTCTTTTCCCTGCGGATAGACATAAATTTCCGTGAAATCGATTTCCCCCCTCGCCTCGCGGAGAAAGCGCACCAGCCAATCCCTCTCCTTTCTCCCGATCGAAAACAGCTTCACCGTGAACCCGTTGCGCGTGGAAGAAAGGGAGGCATCCAGCCTCGCCGCGAGCGGATCTTCCCGAAACACGGGCATCGGCCCGGAAAGATCTGCAGAAACGAAGAAAAGCAGCAAGAGCAGGGCGGCAGCGGCCTTCCTGCCGCTCGCGGGGGCCGCATAACCGCTGTCCTTCACCGCGACCCCGACATGCCTTGCCTCGATGCGCAGGGTGCCCTCGACATAGGCGGCCAGCAGCGCCTTGTCCGCCAGCACATGGATCCTCCTCATGAATCCGCGCGATGCTCGATGGATTTTCGCGCAGGCCGATGCGGAAAAAGGGCTTTCTCCGGGATAACCCGCCATGCGCATGCGAAAACCGAGATAATCCCGCACCGATTCCTTCGAAAGCGGCAAGACCGAAAACTGGTGCACGAT
>JABEVD010000091.1 GCA_013044025.1 Burkholderiales bacterium | reverse complement strand
TCGTCCAGCCCCAGGCTCTCCACGATGTACTGGTAGGCATGGGTGTGGATCGCCTCCTCGAAAGCCTGCCTGAGCAGATACTGGCGGCATTCCGGATTGGAGATGTGGCGGTAGGTGCCGAGCACGATGTTGTTCGCTGCAAGAGAATCGGCGGTGGTGAAAAATCCCAGGTTCCTCTTGATGATGTGGCGCTCGTCTTCCGTCAGGCCGTTAGGATCCTTCCACAGCGCGATGTCGCGGTTCATGTTCACTTCCTGCGGCATCCAGTGGTTCGCGCAGCCCGCGAGATATTTCTCCCACGCCCACTTGTACTTGAAGGGAACCAGCTGGTTCACGTCCGCCTTGCAGTTGATGATCTTCTTGTCTTCCACCGACACGCGGCGGGTGGAGATGTCATTGTCGATTTTCACTTCCTTCACTTCTTCCCTCGGTGCGCGGGAAGCGGGCTTGTTCGAAAATACTTCGTCGAAATTCAGCATTGTTTTGTCCTTTCCTTGTTGGCAGGCTGTTATTGGCAGGCCTCGCTACGGATTGTGGCTCCGGCCGCTTCGCTTAACCTGACCTATGATCAGGTGAGCCTGCGCCGTAATCCGGAACGCTCGGAACCACATCATCAAGTTATTGGCAGGCCTCGCATTCCGGATTATCAATAGAGCAGAACTGCGCTTCTTCCTGTTCCACCTTCACCGCATTCAGCGAACCCGCATTGGTCGTCGATTTCTCCGCCGAAGTCGCGCCCAGCGTCCTCAGGTAATACGTGGTCTTGAGCCCCCTCAGCCAGGCGAGCTTGTAGGTCTCGTCCAGCTTCCTGCCCGACACCCCCGCCATGTAGATGTTGAGCGACTGCCCCTGGTCGATCCACTTCTGGCGGCGCGATGCGGCTTCCACCAGCCACTTCGGATCGATCTCGAAAGCGGTGGCGTAAAGGTTCCGGATCTCTTCCGGAATCCTGTCGATCTTGGCGAGGCTTCCGTCGAAATATTTGAGATCCGAGATCATCACTTCGTCCCAAAGCCCGAGCGCCTTCAGATCCCGCACCAGGTCCTCGTTGGTGATGGTGAATTCGCCCGAGAGGTTCGACTTCACGTAAACGTTCTGGTAAGTGGGCTCGATGCTCGCGGAAACCCCCACGATGTTGGAAATCGTCGCAGTCGGCGCGATCGCCAGACAATTGGAATTCCTCATGCCGAACTGGCCGATCCTTGCTCTCAAGAAATCCCAGTCGAGGGTGGAAGATTCGTCGACTTCCACATTCCCGCCTCGTTCTTCCCTCAGGAGCTTCAGCGAATCCTGCGGCAGGATGCCCTGATCCCAGAGGCTTCCCCTGAAGGTGCTGTAGCGGCCGCGCTCTTCTGCAAGCTCGGTGGATGCGAGGTAAGCGCAAAATGCCACCGCTTCCATCGATCGGTCGGCGAATTCGACCGCAGCTTCCGAGGCATACGGAATCTTCTGCATGTGCAGGCTGTCCTGGAATCCCATGATGCCGAGCCCGACAGGACGGTGCCGCAAATTAGCAGTCCTCGCTTTTTTCACCGCGTAATAATTGATGTCGATCACGTTGTCCAGCATGCGCATCGCAGTCGATACGGTTTTGCGCAATTTCGCGAGATCCACTCCGCCTTCCGGCAGAAGGTGCGCGGAAAGATTCACGGAGCCCAGATTGCAGACCGCGATCTCCTCGGGGCTGGTGTTCAGCATGATCTCGGTGCAAAGGTTGGAGCTGTGCACCACGCCCACATGCTGCTGCGGCGAACGGATGTTGCATGCGTCCTTGAAAGTGATCCAGGGATGCCCCGTTTCGAACAGCATGGTGAGCATCTTGCGCCAGAGCTGCTGCGCGGGGATCTTCTTGGAGAGCCTGATCCTGCCCGCTTCCGCGTCCGCTTCATAGGAAGTGTAGGCCGCTTCGAATTCGCGCCCGAACTTGTCGTGCAGGTCGGGAACGTCGGAAGGAGAGAAGAGCGTCCAGTCCGCACCTTCCATCACGCGCTTCATGAAAAGATCCGGAATCCAGTTCGCCGTGTTCATGTCGTGGGTACGACGCCTGTCGTCGCCGGTATTCTTCCTGAGCTCCAGGAATTCCTCGATGTCCAGATGCCAGGTCTCCAGATAAGCGCAAACCGCGCCCTTCCTCTTTCCGCCCTGATTCACCGCGACCGCGGTGTCGTTCACCACTTTCAGGAATGGCACCACGCCCTGCGATTTCCCGTTGGTGCCCTTGATCCTGGAACCCATCGCGCGAACGCGAGTCCAGTCGTTGCCAAGCCCCCCGGCAAACTTGGAGAGCAGCGCGTTTTCCTTGATCGCTTCGTAAATCGAATCAAGATCGTCTTCCACCGTGGTGAGATAGCAGGAAGAGAGTTGCGAGCGGCGCGTTCCCGAATTGAACAGCGTCGGGGTCGAGCTCATGAAATCGAAGCTGGAGAGCAGTTGATAGAATTCGATGGCGCGCGCTTCGCGGTCCACTTCGTTCAATGCAAGCCCCATCGCGACCCGCATGAAAAACGCCTGGGGAAGCTCGATCCTGCGATCCTGCACATGCAGGAAATAGCGGTCGTAAAGAGTCTGGAGCCCAAGGTAGCGGAATTTCAGGTCGAGTTCCGAGTCGAGCGCAGCCCCGAGACGCGCGAGATCGTATTGCAGCAGGCGCTCGTCGAGCAGCTCGGCTTCCACGCCCTTCTTCACGAATGCGGGGAAATATTCTGCATAGACGGTCTTCATTTCTTCCTGCGAGACTTCGCGTCCCAGCACTTCGGTCCTGATCGTATGCAGCAGAAGGCGGGCGGTGACGAAATCGTAGGCGGGTTCCTTCTCGATCAGCACGCGGGAAGACAGAATCGTCGATTTGAGCACTTCATCGAGCGGAACACCGTCGTAAAGATCCCTGAGGGTGGATTCGGCGATGAGCTTCGCATCGGCTTCCAGCCCTTCGCAGGAGAAGCGGATCATGCCCACCAGATGATCGATGTCGAGCGGAATCTGCCGGTCGCCGTCCACCGCATGCAGCGCATGGCGAGCAGTTGCGCCTGATTTTGCGCGCTCCCTGGCGCGTTCTTCCCGATAGAGCACATAGGCGCGCGCGACGTCGTGCTCGCCCGAGCGCATCAGCGCGAGTTCCACCTGATCCTGGATGTCCTCGATGTGGAATGTGCCGCCATTGGGCTGGCGACGCATCAGCGCGCTCACCACGTTCCCGGTGAGATTCGCAACGATCTCGCGGATCCTGGCGGATGCCGCCCCCTGTCCGCCGTTCACCGCGATGAAAGCCTTGGTGAGCGCGACCAGGATCTTGGACGGCTCGAAGGCGGCCAGTGCGCCGTTTCTGCGGATGATCCGGTATTGTTCGTAACGCTGGGTTTCCCCGGATTCGCGCTCTACGCTGAAAGGCATGGATTTCGATTCAGGGTTCCCTGTGGACAAGTACATGGAAAACTCTCCCTTTCCTTTGATTTGCAATGTGATTTTGTGCTGGGGACAAAACACTATATGTAGTGTCTCTGTCGCTTCATGGCACTAATTCTAGTAGGCAAAGACGAAAAGAGCAACCTCAATATTGCAACCAGATGAAAATGGGGAAAAAATCAAAAGGATAGGAATTCAGGGGCTGCGGGAGAAAATTCCGGCGTATCTTTCCCGGTCGAAGGAAGAACCCGGATCGGTCTTTCTTCCAGGGGAAATGTCGCAGTGGCCGGCATATTCGAGTCCCGGATATTTTTCGAGCATGGCGAACGTCACGACTTCGAGCGCAGCATACTGATTTTCGGTGTAGGGCATCTCGTCAGTACCTTCGAGCTCGATCCCGACCGAGAAATCGTTGCACTTCTCGCGCCCGCGCCATTGGGATACCCCGGCATGCCAAGCGCGCTTATCCACCGGAACGTACTGGATGATCTCCCCGTTTCTGCGGATGTAGAAATGGCTGGAAACACGGAGCCCCGCGATGGTCGCATAAAACGCATGTTCATCCGGATCGAGGGTGTTGGTGAAAAGCTGCGTGACGCCTTCTCCGCCGAACTCGCCGGGCGGCAGACTGATGTTGTGGATCACCACGAGATCGATGGTCGCGCCTTGCGGGCGATCGTCGCAGTTTGGGGAGGAAATGAAAATGGCGCCTTCCAGCAATCCTTCCGCGTCGATCACTTGATGCCCAGTCTTTCCATGCGGTAGCGCAGCGCACGAAAAGTGACGCCGAGCAGCTTCGCGGCTGCGGTGCGGTTGAATCTCGTCTTGCCGAGCGCCTCCAGGATCGCCTCCTTCTCCAGCTTGTCCAGATAGTCCTGGAGCGGCATTTCGCCATCCATCGGCATGGGCGCATCCTCTCCCGGTTCGAGCTGAAGATCCTCGGGGGTGATGCGATTTCCCGAGCAAAGCGCTGCCGCACGCTCCAGGATGTTTTCCAGTTCGCGCACATTGCCGGGAAAATCGTAATTCGAAAGCGAAGCCATGGCAGATGGCGTGATCTCGCAGCGCTCCCCCCCGCCCTGGTTGATCCGGTCGAGGATCGCGCTGGCCAATAGCGGAATGTCCTCCCGCATCTCGCGCAATGGCGGCATCCTGAGCGCAATGACGTTGAGGCGGTAGTAAAGATCGTGGCGCAGCCTGCCCTGCTCCACGCATTCGGAAAGGCTCTGGTGGGTTGCGGAAATGATGCGCACGTTCACCGGTTCCTCCTGGGAGGAGCCGAGTTTCCTCACCTTCTTTTCCTGGATGGCGCGCAGCAGTTTCACCTGCATGAGAAGCGGAAGTTCGGCCACTTCGTCGAGGAAAAGCGTGCCGCCGTCGGCAGCCTGGAAAAATCCGTCCTGATCCTGGTCGGCCCCCGTGAAAGCGCCCTTGCGGTAGCCGAAGAATTCGCTCTCCATCAGGTTCTCGGGAATCGCTCCGCAATTGACCGCGACGAAAGGCTTGTCGCGCCGCGCGCTCTTCTCGTGGATCGATCTGGCAGCGCGCTCCTTTCCGCTTCCGGATTCACCGCGGATATAGACCGGCGCCTGGCTTCTAGCCAGCTTCTCGATCATTTCGCGAACCTGAATCATCGCGGAAGATTCCCCGAGCAGCCCCCCAGGTTCCGCCTTGACCGAAGCAGGCAGGGTGAGCGCGGATTTCACCAGCATCCTGAGCTGTTCCAGCGAAACCGGCTTGGAAAGATAATCGAAGGCGCCCATCTTGAGCGCTGAAATCGCATTGTCGAGGCTTCCATGCACGGTGATCACCGCAACAGGCAGGGAAGGATGGTTCCTGCCGATATTTTCGACGATCTCCAGCCCGTTTCCGTCGGGCAGGCGCATGTCGGTGAGACAGAGGTCGAAATGCTGTTTTCCCAGCAGATCGAAGGCTTGCTTCACGCATTTGGCGCGAACCGCCTCCAGCCCCATTCTCACCAGGGCAAGATCCAGGAGTTCGAGGATGTCCGGCTCGTCGTCGACGATCAGGACCGTCCTTTCAGTTTTTTTGCCCATCCTTCGCTCTCCTGCAGCGGATGCGGAAATGCCCGCCCTCGTCGTCGTCCACGTAATCCAGCGACGCTCCGTTGGCTTCGGCCACGGAGCGCGCAATGTAAAGCCCGAGTCCGGTGCCGCCTTCCGAAGTCGTGAAAAAGGGCTCGAAGAGCTGCACCCTGAGCGCATCCGGCACCCCGGGACCGTCGTCTATGATATCAATTTCCACGATTTCGGGCTCGCCCTGGCGGATCGACAAGCGGATGCTTCTCTCCCCTTTCGCCGAATGGTGCCATGCGTTCCTGCAAAGATTCCACATCACCTGATTGAGATGGCTCTTGTCGAAGAGCAGAAGCGGATTTTCTTTCATTTCCAGTGAAAAGCTTTCATGGGGCACCTTGTGGATGGTGCAGAACTGGTCGAGAAAGGTGGGGAAGAATTCGGAAGCAGGAAATTTCTCCAAATTCGCACGGTCGTTGCGGTTGAAGCGCAGGATGTCCTGCACCATGTTGTCGAGCCTTCGGCTGTTGTCGAGAATGATGTTGAGCAGCCGGGACTGGACAGGAGCCTGGCTGTGGTCCTCGAGCAGCAGTTCGGTCGCGTAGGTGATCGAGGAAAGCGGATTCCTGATCTCGTGCGCGACATTCGCGGTGAGTCTTCCGAGTGCTGCAAGCTTGATCTGCCGGGTCTGTTCCTGGATCCTGTCCCAGTCTTCGAGAAAGATCACGGAAAAGCCTCCTCCTGCCGGGACGAAGCGCACCCGGATCCTTTTTCCCCTCGCGGTGGCAAGCTGGTCTCCGGTTTCGATCCGCCCGTCCAGCCAGCACTGCCAGAGCAGGAAAAGATTCGGGGTGAGCGCGGAAAGACTGGCTTGCTCCATCTGCGTCCCTTCCAGCGACAACAGATTCCCGGCCTGATGGTTGAAATTCATGATCTTGCCGGAAGCGTCCACGACGATGATGCCGTCGAGATAATCCTGGATCACCATGTGGTTGATCTGCGCAAGGTTGGCGAGTTGTTCCCCGCGACGCCTGGCGAGTTCCGCGCTCTCGTGACCCATCTGGGTGAGCACCCGCATCAGGCCGCCCATCACGAAAAAACCGATGCACAGCATGCCTGCCTGGACGAACTGACCCGCCCCGCTTTGCAGGAAAAAAATGTCGTAAACATGCTCCAGCAGGACGGAAATGCTCGCAAGGGACGCGAAGAACAGCATCAGCTTTCCCTGGCGGATGAGTCCTGCCGCAGCGAGGGAAACCCGCAGCAGCAGGCCAAGCCCGCTCTGGATGCCTCCGCTCGCATGCATCAGGATGACGATCACCACGATGTCGACGCAGACCTGCACCGCGAGCAGGGAATTGAAATTCGGCCTCCTGAGGGCAATCGGCGGAACGAAGGCGAGCCCGGATCCCAGATAAGCGGCCCCGCCCATCAGGAACAGCAAAGGGCTCGAATTCCCGAAACTGAGCTTTTCTCCCAGGAAGAAGAAGGTGAACAGGAACAGGCCGCCGAGGACGATGCGGTAGATGTTGAAATAATTGAGCAGCCGCCAGAACAGATCCTCGCGAGCCGCCTCTTCCGCAGGTACGGCAAAGATGCCGGCCGCGTTCATTTCCGGTGCAGTCTCCGGTGTTCGTCGCTGCAGAAAATTTCTCCGCCGGAGAGGATGCATTCGCTCCTCGGCAGATGGATTCCGCAATGGGCGCATCTCACCATCTCCTCCTCGCGCATGGCGGGGGGTGGAACGGCTTTCTGCTTCTTGACGAGGGAATAGAGGATGTAGAAAACGACAGCCAGCAGGATCAGTTTAGCCATTGGGCAACCTTAGCAAAGCGCCGCAAAAAATGCAAGTAACATTCTGAAACATCGCCTGATTTTCCAGGGCCAGGAGATCCGGAAGGGGCGACCCGGGATTGCTGGTATAATTTCCCTCATACTTTCAGGGAGAAATCCACATGCGCCCAAGTCAGAGAGCTGCAGACCAGA
This sequence comes from Burkholderiales bacterium, assembly GCA_013044025.1. Lineage (GTDB taxonomy): Bacteria > Pseudomonadota > Gammaproteobacteria > Burkholderiales > JABEVD01 > JABEVD01. The sequence goes on along the minus strand of JABEVD010000091.1, from coordinate 1,718 downwards.
TCCGCGAAATCAGGATCACCCGAAACTACATCCGCCACGCAGAAGGATCGGTGCTCATCGAAGCGGGGGAAACCAGGGTGATCTGCACCGCGTCCATCGAGGAATCGGTCCCTTCCTTCCTCAAGGGAAAGGGGCGCGGATGGCTTACCGCTGAATACGGCATGCTGCCGCGTTCGACCGGCACCCGCATGCAACGCGAGGCTTCTTCCGGCAAGCAGTCGGGCAGGACGCACGAAATCCAGAGGCTGATCGGCCGCAGCCTGCGCGCGGTGACGAACCTGGAACTCCTCGGCGAGAGGACCATCCGGCTCGACTGCGACGTGATCCAGGCAGACGGGGGCACAAGAACTGCGAGCATCAGCGGGGCATTCGTCGCGCTTTCGGATGCCGTCTCCTCGCTCATGGCCTGCGGTAAAATCCTGTCTTCCCCGATCCAGGATCATGTCGCCGCGATTTCGGTCGGCATCTACCAGGGAACCCCGGTACTCGACCTCGATTATCTGGAAGATTCGGAATGCGACACCGACATGAACGTGGTGATGACCGGAAACGGCGGATTGGTGGAAGTGCAGGGAACCGCGGAAGGCGCGCCCTTTTCCAGAAAGGAACTCGATGCGATGGTCGATCTCGCTTCCTCCGGCATTTCCAGGATCGTGGAAATTCAAAGGTCCGCGCTCGCCAGATGAACCCGGCCGCTTTCTCGCTGCTCAGGATTCTTTCGGACGGCGAATTCCATTCCGGAGAAGCGGCAGCGAAGATGCTTGGCCTATCCAGAGCAAGCGTTTGCAATGCGGCCGATGCGATCGAGGCTTCCGGACTCGATCTTTTCCGGGTGCGCGGAAAGGGTTACCGGCTTCCATCGAAACTTGAATGGCTGGAAGCGCCTGAAATCCCGCCTTTTCAGGTGGAAATCGTCGACACGATCGACTCCACCAATTCCGAACTTTCTCGGCGCAACGCGCCCCATGGCCGGGTGATCGCAGCGGAAATGCAAAGCGCGGGGCGCGGCAGGATGGGAAGATCCTGGCACGGCGCCCCCTGCAGCTCGCTCACCTTTTCCCTTTGCTGGCGCTTCGAAAAAGGCGCGTCCCATCTTTCCGGGCTGGGGCCGGCAGTCAGCCTCGCCCTCGCCAGAGCAATGCAATCCATGGGAATCGAGGGAATCCGCATCAAGTGGCCGAACGACCTCATCCACAATTTCAGAAAGCTTTCCGGCATCCTCATCGAAGTGAAGGGAGACATGCTCGGCCCGACCCATGCGGTGATCGGGATCGGAATCAATCTCAGGCTTCCGGCAAAAACCAGGGAAGACATCGATCAGGCGGTCACCGACCTTGCCTCGATCGCATCGTGCGGCAGGAACGAGCTGTTTCGTTCCGTCCTCGCGGAGCTTTCCCTGCTTCTGCCCGAATTCGAGCGAGAAGGATTCGCCCCCCTTTCGGAGGAATGGAACCGGCTGCATGCCTATCACGGGAAGGAAGTGAGGCTGCTCCACCCTTCCGGGAGGATCGAGGAAGGACGGGTCGACGGGATCGGCGCAGGAGGCGAACTGCATGTCCTGACTTCCCAGGGAAGGAAAATTTTTTCGGCAGGAGAAATTTCGCTCAGGGGAAAATCTTGAGACTGCTCGCAATCGACTGCGGAAACACCCGCGTGAAATGGGGATTGCTCGAAAACGGGCAATGGATACGATCCGGCGCAGTTTCGAAGGATCTTCC
>JABEVD010000090.1 GCA_013044025.1 Burkholderiales bacterium | reverse complement strand
TTCCCGTCCACCCTGGACAACGGCTCGATCTCCGCCATGATTTTCTTTCCATGGCTGATCACCTTGCGCAGATACCAGGCTCTTTCGATGGATACCGTGAGGGCGACGAACAGCATGAACGCCATCAGATACAGGATCCAGCCGGAAGCATGGCCGCATGCTCAAATGTTTCCAGATTCATTTCTTTTCCTTACATGCTCAGAGAAAGGCTCAATTCGTAGTTGCGATCCGGGATCACGTAGAACAGCGGGTTGCCGTTGACATCGTTTCCGCCCGATCCGAGGAACGCGTTCTTGTTGAAGAGGTTGTTGACCTGGAGTCCCACCTTGAGATCGTGGAACCAGCCGCCGACATTCTTCAGGGTATAGTTGGTATTGAGGTTGGTGATCGTGTATCCGCCAAAGTGCATCGCATTGCCGGTCGTGTCCACTCCGCTCACCCTTCTGCCGATTTCCTTGGCGAGCAGGGATGCGTAGATCGATCCCTGGTTGTAGATCACCCCTGCGGTTGCCGTATTTCTGGGCACGTTGTTGAGTGCGTTGCCGATTGCATAGGCATTGCCTCCGACCACCGCGCCTCCGAATGCCGCCGGATTCTTGATGTTGTAATTGATGAGCGCGTCGTTTCCATACAGGCTGAATCCGCTGCCGACGTAATAAGTGGCCTCACCTTCCACGCCGCTGAAATCCACGTTTCCGGCATCCATGTAGGTTGCCATCCCGTTCTGAAGCGGACCGGGCTGCATCCAGTTTTTCGATACGATCTTGTAGATGTCGCCCGAAACGGTCAGCTTTTCGCTCTTCCAGGTCGTACCGATCTGGTAGTTTTCCGTTTCAGTCGGCAAAATGGTGCTCGGATTGACGTTGACCACCTGGAATGCCTGCATCACGGGCGCCAGGAATCCCTGCGCATACTGCGCATAGGCGGACCAGTTGGGCTGGATCATGTAATGTGCGTCGATCGAGGGAAGCAGCTTCGAATAGGTGGCCGACCCGTAGTAGGAATTCCCGCCAGTTCCCGGCATGATCGGCGCATTGAAGCTGCGCGCGAAGCTGGAATATTTCAATCCCGGCGTGATGGTCAGCTTGTCGTTCATCTTCCATGCATACTGGACGTAGGGCTGGATGGTGGTCAGCGTGTCGGTCATCAGCCTGCCGCCTGCGTACGGGTTGTTGACCGTGGCGCCGCCCAGGCTCATGTCCACGTTCCAGAGTCCGCGACCGTTGGTTTGGCGGTCGATCCAGATTCCGGTTGCAAGCTCGCCTTGCCCCAGCGCCATGGTTGCCCGCAGCGTATCGCCCCAGGACGTGTAATTCATGTACATGATCGTGCCTGGAACATCGTTTGGCTGGGCTACACCGCCCACCGTGGTTCCGTTCGCCTGTACCACACCGCCCACGTCGGTGCCCTGATAGCCGGTGTGGTTGTAGGAATAGGTGTAGAGTTTGTTGTCGATGTTCCAGCTACCCTGGTCGGAGTTGATGTCGACATACTCCATGTTGCTGTTGATGTTGTCGTAGTTGTAGCCGAAATAGGACTGGCTGGTGGGGTCGGTCACCAGGCCTGCGTTGTAGCCGTATTTCTGCATCATCGCCAGAGAAGTGCCGCCGTTGTTGCCCGTCGTGTTCTGATGGATGGTGTTGTTCATGGCCACGAAGGTCAGCATGGTGTTGCCCGAAATCGGCTTCATCAGCTTGATGAACAGGTTGTTCCTTTTCATTCCCGCATTGGTCAGGAAGCCGTCCGAGGTAAGCTGTTTGTAATCGATCACCGCGCTGAGATCGCCGTAATTCTTCATCACGCCGGTGTCGAATTCCACGCCGGCGAGACGGGTGTTGTAGCTTCCGCAGGTGGCATAGGGGGTGAAGGAAGTTTCCGTTCCCGGATTCTTGGAATTCACCGCAATGGTTCCGCCGAAGGTTGCATCGCCGATATTGCTGGCATTGCCAGGTCCGCGATCGATCGAGATTCCACCCAGATCCTGCGCCATGAAGTAGGAAGTGGAATGATGGGTGAAGTCGTTGGAATCGCCCCAGGGAATGCCGTCGAAAGTGACGTTGAACTGGCCGTCCTCGAATCCGCGCAAGGTGAGGGAAGTGGTTTCCATGAGGCCGGGGCCGTTCGGATCCATGCTGGAGACGGCAGGCGCGATGTTGACGATGTCGGTGTAGTTCGATCCTGCCGATGCATTCTGCTGGATGTATTGCTGGGTGATGATCGACTTCGGTTCGGTCGCGATCAGCGAACCCTGGGTCGGCGCCTGGTACGGAGCAGATTCGATATTCGGCGCGGAGCTTCCGGATCCCCCTCCATTGCTCTGGACCGTTCCGAGGTCGATCGAGGATTGCGCCATGACCGCATGGCTGCTGACGATCAGACTGCCCAGGACCAGTCGCGCAAGCAGCTTCTTCCTGAATACCAACTTCTTCTGCATTTCCTTCTCCCTGATATTTATCGAAATCCGGCCTTGCCGGTGTATGAGGGTGAAATTTACGCAGACAGACTTAGAACAAGGTGAAAGAATTGTGATGGTTTTATGACAACCCGATCCCGAAACTGACTCTGGCGATCAACCCGGTGCCTTCCTTGCGGTTTCCAAGCTCGATTTCGGCGAATTCTTTCGCTGCGATGGCCTTCACGATGGCAAGACCGATTCCGCTGCCTTCCGTATCCTGCCCGCCTGCGCGAAAAAAGCGGTCGAACACCCTGGGAAGAAGCGCTTCGGGAATTCCCGGGCCGTTGTCCGCGATTTCGACGATCGCCCTGCCTGAAGCTGCGCCGAGACTCACATCCACCTTGCCCCCCCTGGGCGTATAGCGGATCGCATTGTCGAGGAGATTGTCGAAAAGGGTTCTGAGATCCCTTTCGTTTGCCGTCACCTTCACTTCGCTGAATGATTCCATCCCGAGATCGATTCCCTTTCTTTCGGCGATCGGAATGAAGTCACCCAAACAGGATTTCAACACTTCGCCAAGATCCAGTTCTTCCCTGCGTATTTCGTTTTGCGCCTCGAATCTCGCCATTTTCAGGAGTTGTCCGACCAGTCTCGAAGCGCGCTCCACTCCGGAACGAAGTTCATCGACCCTGGACTCGAATTCCTCCTTCGCGCCGCCCTGTTTCACGTTTTCGATCTGAAGCTGCAACGCTGCGAGCGGCGTCCTGAGCTCGTGCGCGGCATCGGAGACGAATTTTCTCTGCGATTCGAGCGCATCCCCGAGGCGGGATAACAGCCCGTTCATTTCCACGATGAGCGGACTGACCTCGTCCGGAATTTTTTCGAGCGGAAGCGGCTCGAGACTCGATGCATCCCGCTCGGTCGCCGCCCGCGTGACCGCAGCGATCGGCTTGAGGATGTGGCTCACACCGAAGGCAACCAGCACCCAGGACAATGGAATCAGCCCTGCGACCGGAAGGAGTGCGCGCATTGCAGCTTCTTCCGCGCTCCTTCTCCTCACCTCGCTGGCCTGTGAAACCTGCACGGTGCGGTTGGGATAGATCAGCGTGTAGGCTCGCCAGGCCCCGCTTTTCGTGTGCATGTCGGAATATCCCTGGCGTTGCGCTCTTGGCAGATCGAAATCGGGGCGGGACGATCTCACTGGATAGTTTTCATACCAGACCTGAATCACGAAGTCGCTCGATCTTTCCGCCTCGCTTTCACGGAAATATTTTGCCTGCATGGAAGGAAGCTGGGAGCCTTCGTCGATGCTGAGCGCTACCTGCCGCAACTGATGATCGAGAAACCTTCCCGCATCGTTGTAGGCAAGCAAGTAGGACAGAGTGCCCGCAACCAGTCCGACCACGGTGAGCAGTCCGACCAGCCAGAAAATCAACTGCTTCTTGAGGGAAGTCATGATGGATTTTTCGGCACCATCCAGCCCAGTCCCCTGACATTGCGGATGATCTCGTTGTCGAATTTCTTTCTCAGATAGAAGATCAGCACGTCGACGACATTGCTTTCGATTTCACCGGCAACCCCGTAAAGCCTTTCCTCGATCTGGTTTCTGGAAAGGATTCTCCCGGGATGCTCGACGAGCGCATGCATCAGGGTGAATTCCTTCGCCGAAAGCGTAGCAGACCTGCCGCGATAACAGGCTTCATGGGTGGCGATGTCGAGGATCAGTTCTCCGTTTCCGATCGTGCTCGAAGCGCTTCCCTGCCTGCGCATCACCGCCCGCATTCTCGCCAGAAGTTCCTTCACGCCGAAAGGCTTGGTGAGGTAATCGTCCGCCCCCAGATCCAGCCCGGAAACCAGGTCGTCCAGACCGTCGCGGGCGGTGATGATCAGAAGCGGGGTA
>JABEVD010000089.1 GCA_013044025.1 Burkholderiales bacterium | reverse complement strand
GGCGCATCCAGCCAGATGGCGATTTCGCCGGCGCTGGTCTCGTAGGGATGAACCAGTTCATCGTCCGGCATGGCTCGCAAAATCGAAAGCGCAGCCTGTCTCAGGGATTTCGCCCTGGGGGCATCCCCTTTTTTTTCCTTCAGCGCGGCAAGTTCCAGGTGCGCGGCGACATGTTCCGGTTCGAGATAGAGCGTTTTTTTCAGGAATTCTTCGGCAGCGTCGGGATTCCCTTTCATCTGCTCGATCTGGGCGAGGAGGAAATAAGGGGCGGCATCGAGCGGATCGGCTTCGATCGCCTTGCGGCAGGATGCTTCGGCAGGATCGATGCGGCCCCGGTTGGCATGTTCCAGCGCTTCCAGCATCGGGGAGGGCGGCGCATCCCTCAGAATGGTCTGGCGGGTTTCCCCGGGGACGGATTCGATTGCGGCAGGCGAAGTCTTCGTCGGCAAGGGAAGCGGAATTTCCGTTTTCAGAGGAGATTCGTTCTCCTTCCTGTAGAGAACCCCTTCCGGAAAGAGCAGGGAGGAGAGCCCGGGAATCCTTTGTCCGATGAGTTCGGTGTGGGCGGTGAGGAGATATCCGCCGCTGCGGAGCGATGCGGCGAAGCGGGAAGCGACCAGGGAAATGGATTGCGGATCGAAATAGATGAACACATTGCGGCAAAGGATGAGGTCCATGTCCCGGAACTCCAGGTCCGGGAACGGATCGCCGACGAGATTCAGGACGGAAAAACGCACCATGTCCCGGATCCTGTCGGAAAGGACGAGCTTTTCCCCTTCCTGACGGAAGTGATTTTGCAGCCATTCGGTCGGGACGGAACGGAAAGACCATTTCCTGAATCGACCCGCTTTCGCTTTTTCGATCGCCTGACTGTCGATGTCGGTGCCGAAGATGCTGATGTTCCATTCCTCCCTTTCGGGCAGGATGAAGTCGATCAGGATGGCGAGGGAATAAGCCTCTTCGCCGCTTGCGCATCCCGCGCTCCAGATGCGCAGGGTTTTGTCCTTCGCGTGCCTTGCGAAAAGTTCGGGAAAAATCCTTCTGCGCAGCAGTTCGAACTGCCCATGATCGCGGAAAAAGAAGGTTTCACTGCTGGAAAGGAAGCGGGCGATCTCCTGCCATTCTTGCGATTTTCCTTCGAGGAATTTCGCATAGCCATCGAGATCCCCGAAACCCAGGAGTTTCGCACGCTGCAGGACGAAGCGTTCAAAGCGCCCCGCATCCGCGACGCGCAATCCCGTCTTCATCGCGACTTTCTTTCCGATTTCTTCCGGCGTCATGAATTGAAGGAGAATCCCTTGTCCAGTACCGAAATGCAGGCGTCGACTGCCTTTTCGTCATATTCCGTCCCTCGTCCGCGCAGGATTTCCCTTCTGGCCTCGTCGAGGCCGCGCGCGGCCCGGTAGGGCCGATGCGCGGCCATCGCTTCCACCACGTCGGCAACCGAAAGGATCCTGGTTTCCAGGCCGATTTCCTCTGCCCCGAGTCCTCTTGGATAACCGGAACCGTTCAGCCTTTCGTGGTGGGAGCGCACCATTTGTGCGACCGGCCAGGGAAAATGGATGTCCCGGACGATTTCATATCCGACTTCGGGGTGGGACTTGATGAGGCCGAATTCGATTTCGGAGAGCTTTCCCGGCCTGTTGAGGATTTCGGCCGGGACATAGACTTTGCCGATGTCGTGGATCAGCGCCCCGAAATGGATTCCCTGCACCATGTCTTCCGGGAGCTGCATTTCCTCCGCGATGGCGGCGGAAAGTTTCGCCACGCGTTGCTGGTGGCCTGCGGTATAAGGATCACGCTTTTCCAGCGTGAGAGCGATCGCTGCGATGGTCTCTTCCAGGGACTGCCTGAGCCTGAATGCCTGGACTCTTTCTCCTTCGACGGCCTTGTCGCGCTCGATCCTCATGTGCATGGTGGTGATGCCGAAAGAAAGGTCTGCCGCGAGCTCGACGAGCAGGCCCGTCTCTTCCTCGTCGAATGCGTCGGATTCGGAGGAGAAAACCGCCAGAATGCCGAAAATGCTGCCGTCCCGTTTCATGAGCGGAAGGGAAATGGAAGAAACATAGCCGCGCTTCAGGGCTTCCTCTCGCCACGGAGAATAACTCGGGTCGGTGGCGATGTCGCGCGATACCTGCGGGATTCCGGAGCGCACGGCGCGCCCCGAAGGGCCGAGCCCGAGCAGCGAATCTCCCCAACTGATTCCAGGAATGATCCCGAGATAGCCTTCCTCGTGACCGGCATGGGCAAGGGGCTGAAGACTCATTTTTTCGTCATGCATCACCTGTCCGATCCAGGCGAAATGATATCCCCCCTGTTTCACGATCACCTGGCACATCTCGTCGAGCAGTCCGGCTTCGTTTTCGGCATGGACCAGCACGGTGTTGCAGGCAGAGAGTGCCTTGAGCGCGCGGTTCGCGCGAAGCAGGGCCAGTTCCGATTTTTTCCGCTCCGTGATGTCCCGCACCACCGCCAATCCGTAGTTTCGGTCGAGTTCGATGTTCCTCACGCTCACTTCCACCGGAAACAGGCTGCCATCGCGACGCCTGTGGACGCTTTCGAAAAGGGCGCTTCCCTGATGCCTGAGGTCTTCCACGATCCTGTTTTCGGACCGGAAACCGGGGTCGATGTCGGAAATCCTGAATCCCCGGATCTCCTCCGGACTGTAACCGAGATCGCGGCATCCCTTTCCGTTCATGTCCAGGATCTCGTAGGTCTCCGGGTCGTACACCACGATCGCATCGTTGGAATGGTCGATGAGCGTCCTGAAAAGCTGCAAGGCGATCCTCGTCTTCCGGTATTCGGTGATGTCGCGGAGGCTGCACTGGATGTAGGGGGTTGCGCCCGCGAGATAGACATTGCATGCGAGTTCGACGCTCAGCTTGTTTCCGGAGGCGGAAACCAGCGGCAGGTTTTCCCTGCGCAGGTTTTCCTTGAGCTTGCCGAAACTCTCCCCGTCCGATGCAATCGGGGAGAGCAATTCGACCTCCCAGACCTGTTTGCCGCAAAATGCCTCGCGAGACATACCAAGGAGTTCGCTCATGACCGGGTTCGCGTCGACGATGATCCCGGTTTCGGCCTCGATCAGCAGGATGCCGTCGCTGGATCCCTCGAACATCGAGCGGAATTTCACTTCGCTTGCCGCAAGCTGTGCCGTTCTCGAACGAACTTCCTCCTCGAGGCTTTCGTTCAGCAGATTGAGGCGATTCTGGATGCTGACGAGTTCCCGGTTCTGGACCAGCGTGTTCTCGTAGGCGGAAAGCAGCAGGTGGAGGATCTGCTGGCTTCCCCCGGTGATGGTGTGGGTCCTGCCGTTGTATTCGACCTGCTCGCGCCTCCTTTCGTCGGAGCGTCTCATCCTGATCGGGGTGGCGAGCAGCGAGCGGATGCGTTCCAGCAGCATCGCTTCGTTGAAGGGTTTGATGAGATAGCTGTCCGCCCCGGAATTGATCGCCTCCATGATGTCCTCGGGTTCGGAAAGCATGGTGAGCAGGATGACGGGGATGTTCCAGAGATCAGGATCGTATTTGATTTTTTTGCACAATTCGTAGCCGCTCAGGTAGGGCATCCTGATATCGCTCACCACGAGCGCGGGTTTTTGCGCCCTGACCGCTTCCAGGCCGGCTTGCCCGTCCCTTGCGATGGCGAGGTGGTAGCCCGCCCTGGAGAGCGCCCTGCGCAACAGTTCGGCCTCGATGAGGCTGTCTTCGACGATGAGGATTTCGATCATGCAGTCCTCCTGTTTTCGAGGCTCACGAGCATCGGCGCGATCTGTTCCAGAGGGAGCAAATGCTGAATGCAGCGCCTTGCCACCGCTTCCTTCGCCATGCCGTAGACCACGCTGCTTGCCTCGTCCTGAGCCAGGGTCATTCCGCCGGCCGAAGCGATCGCCTGCATTCCTTCCGCGCCGTCCTGCCCCATTCCCGAGAGCAGCACCCCGATGCATCCGTTGCCGAAAACCCGTGCAGCCGACTCCATCATGGCGGTGATCGACGGGCGATGGCCTTCGCGCGGTTGCCCGAAGGAAAGCGAAAAGCGTCCTTCTCTGTCGTATTCGAGGTGGCTTTTTTCTGGCGCGAAGTAGATGGTTCCGGCCACAGGGCGCTCTCCCTGCGCGGCTTTCTTCACGACAAGGCGGGTGGAGCCCGCCAGCCACGCCACCAGTTCGGAAAGGAAACTGCCGATGATGTGCTGCACGCAGACGATCGGCAGCGAAAACGATTCGGGCAGATTCGAAAAGATTTCGCGCAGCGCCTGCGGCCCGCCGGTCGATGCGCCGATCGCGACGAGGCTCGCCCGGTTTCGTGTCGTTCTGGGCATCGGGGAGGGGTTTTCAGGAATGCGGCGAAACACATGCACCCCGGCGAGAATGCGGATGCGGCTTGCGAGTTCTTCCGCCATGCCGGTCATTTCGGCTTCGAGCATCACGCGGGGTTTGGGGAAGACATCCACGGCCCCGGCTTCCAGCAGACTGAAGAGGTTGGGGGATCCGGGTTCCACCGAAACGCTCACCACCAGAACCGGCTTCGGGCTGGTTTGCATCAGGGTGCGGGTGAATTCGAGACCGTCCATCACCGGCATGTGCAGATCGGTGCAGATCACGTCCGGGTCGAGCTTTTTCACCAGTCCGAG
>JABEVD010000088.1 GCA_013044025.1 Burkholderiales bacterium | reverse complement strand
TGCATGGCAAGCCTTGCAAGGACCGGTATTGAATGCGTTTGCCGTAGCGGAAAAGGCCATCAGTCCGGCAGCAGCAAGAACCAGCTTCAGTGATTTGCTCACAGTAAATCCTCCTTGATATTGAGAATGTTTGTTGGAAACTGAATCGTATGACAACGCGAAAGCATGTGTCAACCTTAAAACGCGCTTAAGACTCGATTCGTTGACAATCTGGTAAAGATTTTTATTCAATCCTCGTTACATCCCTGATCGCACCCCTGGATGCGCTCGTCGTCATGGCTGCATAAGCGCGCAGCGATGCGGGAACGAACCTTTCCCGGTTCACCGGTTTCCATGCCTTGGCTCCCCTGTCTTCCATTGCGGCGCGACGCGCTTCGAGCTCCGCATCCGGAATGTCGAGGCGAATGCTTCTTGCCGGGATGTCGATGACGATGGTGTCTCCTTCTTCCACCAGCCCGATCGATCCTCCTTCTGCAGCCTCAGGGGAAGCATGGCCGATGGATAGGCCGGAAGTACCGCCGGAAAAGCGTCCGTCTGTGAGCAGCGCGCATTTCTTGCCGAGTCCCTTGGATTTGAGATAACTGGTCGGATAGAGCATTTCCTGCATGCCGGGGCCGCCTCTCGGTCCTTCGTAGCGGATCACCACCACGTCGCCTGCAACGATTTTGTCGGAAAGAATCGCTTCCACGGCGGAGTCCTGGCTCTCGAAAACCCTGGCGCGTCCGGTGAATTTGAGAATGCTCTCGTCCACTCCCGCGGTTTTCACGATGCAGCCGTCCTGCGCGATGTTTCCATAGAGTACGGCAAGTCCGCCATCCTTGCTGTAAGCGTGTTCGAGATCGCGGATGCAGCCCGATTCGCGGTCGAGGTCCAGGGATTCATAGCGGGTATCCTGACTGAAAGCGATGGTGGTCGGGATTCCGCCGGGGGAGGCCTGGTAGAATTCGTGACGTTCGGAAGATTTCATGACATCGAATCGGTCGAGCGCATCTCCCATGGTCGGGCTGTGCACCGTGAGCGTGTTCCTGTGCAGGAGTCCTGCGCGGTCGAGCTCGGAGAGGATGCCGACGATGCCGCCTGCGCGATGCACGTCTTCCATGTGATAGGTCTGAACCGCGGGCGCAACCTTGCAAAGATTGGGAATGCGGCGCGACATCCTGTCGATGTCCTTCATGGTGAAGTCGACTCCGGCTTCGCCTGCAGCAGCGAGCAGGTGGAGAACGGTATTGGTGGAACCGCCCATGGCGATGTCGAGCGCGATTGCGTTCTCGAAAGCTTCGAAAGTGGCGATGGATCGCGGCAGGACCGAAGCGTCTTCCTGCTCGTAATATCTTCTCGCGAGTTCGACTGCGAGTCTTCCGGCTTCCAGGAAAAGCCCTTTTCTGTCGGCATGGGTCGCAACCAGCGATCCGTTTCCTGGAAGGGAGAGACCGAGCGCTTCGGTGAGGCAATTCATCGAATTCGCGGTGAACATGCCGGAACAGGATCCGCAGGTCGGGCATGCGGAGCGTTCCATTTGCACGGTCTCCTCGTCGGAGACCGAGCTGTCCGCTGCTGCGACCATCGCATCGATGAGGTCGAGATGCAGCTTCTTGCCGTGGATCACCGCTTTCCCCGCTTCCATCGGGCCACCGGAAACGAATACGGTCGGGATGTTGAGGCGCAAGGAGGCCATCAGCATTCCGGGGGTGATCTTGTCGCAGTTGGAGATGCATACCAGCGCATCAGCGCAGTGGGCGTTCACCATGTATTCGACCGAATCGGCGATGAGTTCGCGGGAAGGCAGGCTGTAGAGCATGCCGCTGTGCCCCATGGCGATTCCGTCGTCGATGGCGATGGTGTTGAATTCCTTGGCCACTCCTCCAGCCTTTTCGATTTCTCGGCAGACCAGTTGCCCCAGATCCTTGAGGTGGACATGGCCTGGAACGAACTGGGTGAAGGAATTGGCGACCGCGATGATGGGTTTCTCGAAATCCTGGTCGCTCATTCCGGTCGCGCGCCACAATGCGCGCGCGCCTGCCATGTTCCTGCCGTGGGTGGTCGTTCTGGATCGGTATGCTGGCATGGGAACCCCTGAAGTCTAAAAAGGATATAATCCTCCATTTTAACGTAAATCGAGGTCATCTCAATGCTGATCCATCCCGATTTCGATCCGGTCGCGCTCCATCTCGGACCGATCTCGATCCGCTGGTACGGCGTGATGTATCTGCTCGCCTTCACCCTTTTCCTGGTGCTCGGGCGGCAGAGGATCCGGGGGCGGAGCGACTGGACGGTGAAGGAGCTGGACGATCTGCTCTTTTACGGCGCGCTCGGCGTGGTGCTCGGAGGGCGGCTGGGCTATGTGTTTTTCTACAAGTTCTCGGAGTACCTGCACGCTCCTCTGCACATCTTCTATGTATGGGAAGGCGGGATGTCCTTCCATGGAGGGCTTCTCGGGGTCCTCACCGCGGTCTGGTATTTCTCGAAAAAGACCGGGAAGAGCTGGCTTTCCGTCACCGATTTCGTGGCGCCGCTCGTGCCGCTGGGCCTGGGGGCCGGGCGGATCGGCAATTTCATCAACGGCGAGCTCTGGGGAAGGCCCACGAATGTTCCGTGGGCGATGATTTTTCCGAAAATGGACATGCAGCCGAGGCATCCATCGGAGCTTTACGAATTCGCGCTCGAAGGCGTGACGCTTTTTCTCATCCTGTGGTTCTTCTCGAAGAAGCCCCGTCCGATGGGCGCGGTCTCCGGGCTCTTCCTGATCGGTTACGGAACCTTCCGCTTTCTGGTGGAATTCACCCGCGAGCCGGACGATTTTCTGGGTCTGCTTGCGCTCGGGCTTTCCATGGGGCAATGGCTTTCCCTGCCCATGATTCTGATCGGAATCGGCATGATGGCATGGTCCTATTCCAATGCGAAAAAAAACGGTTAGAATAGCGTTCATGGGGACGTAGCTCAGCTGGGAGAGCGTCGCGTTCGCAATGCGAAGGTCGGGAGTTCGATCCTCCTC
>JABEVD010000087.1 GCA_013044025.1 Burkholderiales bacterium | reverse complement strand
GACTGGCAGGTTTGGAAAAAGTGGTCGAAACGGAGGAAGAGGAATCATGACAAGGATTTACAACTTCAGCGCCGGTCCTGCGGTATTGCCGGTGGAAGTGCTCGAAACCGCAAGAGAAGAAATGCTCGACTGGCACGGCAGCGGCATGTCGGTCATGGAAATGTCGCACCGCGGCAAGGAATTCATGGCGATCGCCCAAGATGCCGAATCCGACCTGCGCGAACTCCTCTCGATTCCAGCGAACTACAAGGTGCTGTTTCTGCAGGGAGGCGCCTCCGCCCAGTTTTCGATGATCCCGATGAACCTGCTGCGCGGAAAAGCCACAGCAGATTACGTCAACACCGGGGAATGGTCGAAAAAGGCGATCAGCGAAGCGAAGAAATATTGCACCGTGAACATCGCCGCGACTTCCGAAGACCGCAAATTCACCTATGCGCCGAAGGAACTCAAGCTGAATCCGGATGCGGCCTACGTGCATTACACCCCGAACGAGACCATCGGCGGCGTGGAATTCGGCTGGATTCCTGAAACCGGGAATGTGCCCCTGGTGGCGGACATGTCCTCCAACATCCTGTCGCGCAGGATCGACGTGTCGAAATTCGGCCTCATCTATGCAGGCGCGCAGAAAAACATCGGGCCCGCAGGCCTCACCATCGTAATCGTGCGGGAAGACCTGATCGGGGAGACCGTCAAGGGCACTCCGACCATGCTCGACTACAAGACCCATGCGGACAACGAATCGATGTACAACACGCCGCCCACTTACGGCATCTACATCGCAGGCCTCGTCTTCAAGTGGCTGAAGGACAATGGCGGGATCGATGCGATGGAAGCGAAAACATCGAAAAGGCCAAGCTCCTTTACGATTACCTCGATTCGACCGATTTCTACCACAACCCGGTCGCAATCGAGGATCGCTCCAGAATGAACATTCCCTTCACCCTGAAGGATGCTGCGCAGGACGAAGCTTTCCTGAAGGGCGCGAAGGCGCGCAACATGGTGCAATTGAAAGGCCACCGTTCGGTGGGCGGAATGCGCGCATCGAACTACAATGCGATGCCCATGGAAGGCGTGAAGGCGCTGGTCGAATTCATGAAGGAATTCGCAAATGCCTGACAAGACGGGAATTCTGACGCTCAATTCGATCTCTTCGCTGGGACTCGGGCGTTTTCCCGCCGCAGGCTACAGGGTGGGTCCGAAGGTGGAAAATCCTTCGGCCATCCTGGTCCGTTCCTTCAAGATGCACGACATGGAGATCCCCGAGTCCGTCGTCGCCATCGCAAGGGCCGGGGCCGGCACCAACAACATCCCGGTGGCGAGGATGACCGCGCGCGGCATTCCGGTTTTCAACACCCCGGGGGCGAACGCCAATGCGGTGAAGGAACTGGTGCTGGCGGCGATGCTGGTTGCGACGAGAAACCTGGTGCCCGCGGTGAAATTCGCGGATAGCCTGACAGGACCTGAAATCGGCAAGCAGGTCGAAGAAGGCAAGAAGGCTTTCGCAGGAAGAGAGCTTCCCGGACAGACCCTCGGCATCGTTGGACTCGGCGCGATCGGGCGTCTGGTTGCGGAAACCGCCATCGGGCTCGGCATGAACGTGGTGGGATACGATCCCGAAATCACCGTGGACGCGGCCTGGAGCCTGCCATCGAAGGTGGTGCGAGCGCACGGCATCGAGGATCTGCTGAAATCCAGCGATTTCGTGACATTGCATGTACCGCTTCTGGACGCGACGCGCCATCTGATCGACGCGAAGCGCCTCTCCCTGATGAAACCCGGCGCGACCCTGCTCAATTTCGCGCGCGACGCCATCGTGGACGAGGACGCTGTGATCGCTTCCCTCGATTCCGGCAGGCTCGGCGCCTATCTCTGCGATTTCCCGGGGGAAAAGCTCAAGGGGGTGGACAAGGTGGTGACCTTCCCGCATCTGGGCGCATCCACCAGGGAAGCGGAAGACAACTGCGCGGTGATGGCGGCTGACCAGGTGAAGGATTACCTCGAAAACGGAAACATCTTCAATACGGTGAATTTCCCCAATCTGGAAATGGCCAGGGAATCGAATTTCAGGATCGCCATCGTCAACGCCAATGTGCCCAACATGCTCGGACAGATCTCCAGCGCATTCGCGGACGCAGGCATCAACATCCACAACATGGCCAACAAGTCCAGGGGCGAAATCGCCTATACCCTGGTCGACATCGACAGCCCCGCATCGGCTGAGGTCGTTTCGAAAATCGCTTCCATCCCCGGAGTGATCCGGGTCAGGAATCTCACCATAACGGCATGAGCGAAGATCAACTCAAAAAACACAGGGACTCGATCGATTCGATCGACCTCGAAATCCTGGAACTGGTGAACCGACGCGCGGAACACGCGCGCGCCATCGGCCACCTGAAGAACGGCACCATCTACCGCCCAGAACGCGAGGCGCAGATATTGAGGCGGCTCAAGGAAAGAAACCGCGGGCCGCTGTCGGGGAATGCGATCGAATCGGTGTTCGTCGAAGTCATCTCGGCGTGCCGGGCGCTCGAAGACGGCCTGAAAATCGCCTATCTGGGGCCGGAAGGCACCTTCTCCCAGCAGGCAGCATTGAAGCACTTCGGGCATGGCGCGAAGACCGAACCCTGCTCCTCGATCGACGAGATTTTCAGGGCGGTCGAATCCGGCCATTGCAATTATGCAGTCGTTCCGGTCGAAAACACCACGGGCGGATCGATTCCCAGGACGCTGGATCTGCTTCTGAAATCCCCGCTCAAGGTGTGCAGCGAAGTGCTGCTGCGGGTGCATCAGAACCTGATGGGAATCGACAGGGAAAAGGTTTTGCGGGTCTATTCGCATCCGCAGTCGCTTGCCCAGTGTCACGAGTGGCTGAACGCGAACCTTCCCGGAATCCCGAGGATCGAGGTTTCCAGCAACGCGGAAGCCGCGAGGCTCGCATCGCTCGACGAGACATCCTGCGCGATCGCAGGGGAAGCCGCTGCCGAAGCCTACGGTCTTGTCATCTTCACCGCCAACATCGAGGACGAACCGGACAACACCACGAGATTCCTGGTGCTTGCGAACGAGGATTCCGCACCTTCCGGGCGCGACAAGACTTCGATCGCCTTTTCCGCGAAGAACCGCCCCGGCGCGATCCACGAATTGCTCGCTCCCTTCGCAGAGCACGGCGTGAGCATGACCCGGCTCGAATCCCGTCCTGCGGGAACCGGACTCTGGGAATACGCGTTCTTCGCCGACATCGAAGGGCACCGGAGCGATCCTGAAGTGGCGAAAGCCTTGTCCGAGCTGGATTCCCGCGCATCCTTCCTGAAAATCTTCGGCTCCTATCCTGAAGCACGCTGAAAATGAATCTCGACATCTGCGAAATCACTCCCTTTCATGTGCGCGCGATTTCCCCTTATGCGCCCGGAAAACCCATTTCCGAGCTGGAACGGGAACTCGGCATCACCGACATCGTGAAGCTCGCATCGAACGAAAATCCGCTCGGCGCGAGTCCTCTTGCGGTGAAGGCGATGGAAAAAGCGCTTTGCGATATCGCCCGTTATCCGGACGGAAATGGTTATGAACTGAAAGCCGCGATCGCGGATCGTCATGGCGTATCCAAAGATGCCATCGTGCTCGGCAACGGTTCGAATGACCTGCTCGAACTCGCAGCGCGCGCCTTCCTGGAACCCGGATTTTCCGCAGTATTCTCGAAGCACGCTTTCGCGGTCTATCCGCTCGTGGTGCAGGCCGTGGGCGCGAAGGGAATCGAAGCGGCACCGAAAGACTGGGGGCACGATCTCGATGCGATGTTTTCCGCGCTGGAAGAAGACACCAGGATGGTGTTCATCGCCAACCCCAACAACCCCACAGGGACGCTGCTGGAAAAGGGGGAACTTCGCAGATTCATCGGATCGCTCCCGGAGAACGTGCTGGTGGT
>JABEVD010000014.1 GCA_013044025.1 Burkholderiales bacterium | reverse complement strand
CAAGGAGGGCATCATGAAGTATATCGGGATTGACCTGCATTCAGACAACAGTTTCGTTGCGATTCTGGATGAGCAGGATGAGCTGGTGTATCGCAAGCGTCTGCCGAACCGTCTTGAGGAAATTTTGCAGGCTATCGAGCGCTGGCGGGGCGAAGTGAGCGGGATTGCAGTGGAATCGACCTTCAACTGGTATTGGCTGGTGGATGGGCTGATGGAAGCGGGCTATCCGGTGCACTTGGTGAATACGGCGGCGGTCAAGCAGTATGAAGGGCTGAAGTATGGAGACGACGGGCGGAAGGGCCAGGTCTCACAATCCAACAATTTGTTGGATTGTGAGACCTGGCCCTGCATTATGGCCCTGCATTCTGCATTTCCGAACTCAGGTGAGTTCTCACTTCACCGGATAGTATGATGAAAAAAGCCCCTCATCGAGGGGCTTTCTGGATTTGGCGGAGGCGGTGAGATTCGAACTCACGAACCCTTGCGGGTTGCCGGTTTTCAAGACCGGTGCAATCGACCACTCTGCCACACCTCCGGATCAGGGATTATATCATCGTCCGGTCAGCGATTCGTACAAGTCGAGATATTCCCTCGCGCTTTTTCCCCAGCCGAAATCGCTCTCCATGCCGTTTCGCTGGATCTTCCTGAAGGAATCCCCCTGTCTGTAGGCTGAAAGCGCGCGGTTCGCGGCAAGATAAAGCTCGTGCGAATTCGCCGCGCCGAAACTGAAGCCGGTTGCGCCGTCGGATACCGAGTCGGCAAGCCCACCCGTCGTCCTCACCACGGGCGGGGTGCCGTAATGCATTCCATACATCTGGTTGAGGCCGCAGGGTTCGAATCGGGAAGGCATCAGGAAGATGTCCGCACCCGCCATGATCCTGTGGGATAGCCCCTCGTCGAAGCCGATCCTGGCCGAACATCTTCCGGGATGGCTTTCCGAGAGCTGCAGGAAGATCCGCTCGAATTCGTGATCCCCGCTGCCCAGCACCACGAGCTGTGCGCCCTGGTCGAACAGCCCCTGCGCGCATTCTGCTACGAGATCCAGTCCCTTCTGGTAGGTGAGGCGACTCACCACGCCGAAAAGCGGGGCATGATCTTCCTGGTCGAGCCCCATGCTCCTCTGCAATTCGCGCTTCACTTCCAGCTTGGCATCCAGCGAGGAAGCATCGTAATGGGCGGGAAGATGCCGGTCCGCAGCGGGATTCCATTCTTCCAGATCGATCCCGTTGAGGATTCCGCGCACGTCCCGGCTCCTCGAAAAAAGCAGGCCTTCCATTCCGCATCCCATCGCGGAAGTCTGGATTTCCCTGGCATAGCTCGGGCTCACCGTGGTGATGGCGTCAGAATAGAAAAGCCCGGCCTTGAGGAAGGAGAAATGCCCGTGGAATTCGGCGCCATGCATGGTGTAGCTCTCTGCGGGAAGGCCGACCTTTTCCACCCATTCCGGAGAAAAATTGCCCTGGAATGCGATGTTGTGGATGGTCATCACCGTCTTCGCGGCAGAACCGCGGAACTTCATGAAAGCCGGAGCCAGCCCGCTCTGCCAGTCGTTGCAATGCACGATGTCCGGATTCCAGTCGATGGGCGAATCGCTCGATGCGAGATGCGCCGCGGTCCTCGAAAGCAGGCCGAACCGGGCGGGATTGTCCCACCAGTCCGAGCCCCGGTCGTCGAGATAGGGGTTTCCCTCCCGCCAGAAAAATGGAGGATGATCGATCGCCATCACCGGCACGCCCGAGTCGGGCATGGTGGAATACAGCAGCCTTCCTTCCGGGAGGCGGGCGATTTCTTCCGCATTGCCCAGCCTGCGCAATACTCCGGGATATCCGGGAACCAGGATGCGGACGTCCGCGCCCAGCGCTTTGAGCGCCGCAGGCAGGGATCCGCTCACGTCTGCGAGCCCTCCCGTCTTGATGAGGGGATGGATTTCGGAAGTCACGAAAAGAATACGCATGTTCAGATCAGGTTGGACTTGTAATGGTTGACGAGATGATTGGTGGAGGAGTCGTGGGACAGACTGGGCGACTGAACGGCAAGCTCCGGCAGAATTTTGGAAGCGAGCTGCTTTCCGAGTTCCACGCCCCACTGGTCGAATGAGTTGATTCTCCAGACGATCCCCTGGACGAAGATCTTGTGCTCGTAGAGCGCGATGAGCGAGCCCAGCGTGGCCGGATCGAGCTTTCTGAACAGGATCGAATTGGTGGGGCGGTTGCCGGGAAATACCTTGTGTGGCAGAAGCGCTTCGAGCTTGTCCTCGTCCATTTTTCCGAGTTCTTCCCTCGCCTCGATGGCGGTCTTTCCCTTCATCAGCGCTTCGGTCTGCGCGAAAAAGTTGGAAAGCAGGATGGCGTGATGTTCGCGATAGGGATGATGGGGCTCCATGGGCGCGATGAAATCGGCAGGGATCAGCCTGGTTCCCTGGTGGATGAGCTGGTAGAAGGCGTGCTGGCCGTTCGTTCCTGGCTCGCCCCAGATCACCGGGCCGGTCGCATGATCGACCGGATTTCCTTCGCGGTCCACCCTCTTGCCGTTGCTTTCCATGTCTCCCTGCTGCAGGTAGGCGGGAAAACGGTGCAGCGATTCGTCATAGGGAAGGATGGCATGCGTTTCCGCGTCGAAGAAATTGATGTACCAGATTCCGAGCATGCCCATCAATACCGGAAGGTTCCTTTCCATCGTGGCGTAGCGGAAATGCACATCCATTTCGTGCGCGCCGCGCAGCAAATCCAGGAAAGAATCCATCCCCACATGAATGGCGATCGAAAGGCCGATGGAAGACCAGAGGGAATAGCGCCCGCCCACCCAGTCCCAGAATTCGAACATGTTGGCAGGATCGATGCCGAATCTCTCCACTTCCCCTGCATTGGTGGAAAGCGCAACGAAATGCTTCCTCACATGAACCGGATCTTGCGCCTTTTCCAGGAACCAGCCTCTCGCCGCTTTCGCATTGGTCAGCGTTTCCTGGGTGGTGAAGGTCTTGGATGCCACGATGAACAGGGTGGTCTCCGGGTCGAGCCGCGACAGCTTGCCGTGAAGATCCGCCCCGTCCACGTTGGAAACATAATGGACTCCAAGGTCCTCCCTGGAATAGGGCTTCAATGCTTCGGTCACCATGTAAGGCCCGAGATGGGATCCCCCGATGCCGATGTTGACCACATCCGTGATCCTTCTTCCCGTGTAGCCGGTCCATCGTCCGCTTCTCACCGCATCCGAAAATTCCCTCATCTTCTCGAGAACAGCCCTGATCATCGGCAAAACGTCTTTATCGTCTACGATCACCGGATCGGCTGAAGGGTCGATTGCGGAACGCAGCGCGGTATGCAGGACGGCGCGTCTTTCCGTGAAATTGATCTTCTCACCGGTGAACATCGCTTCGCGCCATTTCTCCAGTTCGGCTGCATTGGCGAGATCGAAGAGCAGATCCATGGTTTCGTGCGTGACGAGATTCTTCGAATAATCGAGCAGGATGTCCTTGAAGGAGGCGGAGAACCTGTCGAATCTCGAAGGATCCGCTTCGAAGGCAGCCCGAAGGGAGAATTCACCCAGCTTCTTCCTGTGCGCGGAAAGGGCAAGCCATTCGCGCGATTCTGTCAGTGCAGACATTTATTCGCCCGTCCTTTCGATGATGATGCCTGCAAGGGGAGGAAGATCGATCTCGATGGAATGTTTCTCCCCCATCCACGGCGTTTCGACCGAGCAAAGCCCCTGTCCGTTCCCCATGTCCGATCCGCCGTAATAGCGCGAATCGCTGTTGAAGATTTCCCGATAAACGCCTGCCTGAGGCACTCCGATCCGGTAATTGCGCCTCGGGACCGGGGTGAAGTTCAAAAGCACGAGCAGGCAAGATCCGTCCTTCGCGATCCTGCGGTAACTCAGCACCGATTGCCCCGAATCATGGCAGTCGATCCAGGCAAATCCGTTTCCCGAGAAATCCAGTTCGTGGAGCGCGCGATGCTCCCGGTAGATGCGGTTGAGGTCCTTCACCAGTCGCTGCGTCTCGCTGTGGGCCGGGATCTCCAGCAGATCCCAGTCGAGCTGGGCTTTCACCTGCCATTCGCGCCCCTGTGCGAATTCGTTGCCCATGAAGTTGAGCTTCTTTCCCGGATAGGTCATCTGGTAGGAAAACAGCAGTCTGAGGTTGGCAAAGCGCTGCCAGGCATCGCCAGGCATCTTGTCGAGAAGGGAGCGCTTGCCGTGCACCACCTCGTCGTGCGAGAAGGGAAGCACGAAATTTTCCGTATAGCTGTAGAGCTGGCCGAAAGTCAGTTGGTTGTGATGATAGCGCCTGTGGATGGGTTCGTGCTCGATGTAGGAAAGGGTGTCGTTCATCCATCCCATGCTCCATTTCATCGAGAATCCGAGGCCGCCGAGATGCACCGGGCGGGAGACCATCGGCCAGGAAGTGGATTCCTCCGCCACCGTGATCGCGCCGGGAAAGTCCTCGTGCACCATGGCGTTGAGTTCACGGATGAAATCGATCGCATCCAGGTTCTCGCGTCCGCCATACTGGTTGGGGATCCATTCTCCCGCCTTTCTCGAATAGTCTAGGTAGAGCATGGAAGCAACCGCATCCACCCGCAGTCCGTCGATGTGGAATTCGGAGAGCCAGTAATGCGCATTGGAAATCAGGAAGTTGCGGACTTCGTTCCTTCCATAGTTGAAGATGTAGGTTCCCCAGTCCTGATGTTCTCCGAGCCTCGGGTCCTCGTGTTCGTAAAGGGCGGTTCCGTCGAAGCGGGCGAGCGCGAAATCGTCCTTCGGAAAATGCGCCGGAACCCAGTCGAGCAGCACGCCGATGCCTGCCTGATGGCAGGCATCGACGAAGGAGCGGAAATCGTCCGGATTCCCGTAGCGGTTGGTGACGCCGAAATAGCCGGTTGTCTGGTAACCCCAGGATTCATCCAGGGGATGCTCGCTGATCGGCATCAGTTCGACGTGCGTGTAGCCCATTTCCAGAAGATAGGGAACCAGGGTGTGCGCGAGTTCGAGATAGGAGAGCGGTTCTCCATCTTCGCGCCTCTTCCAGGATCCCGCATGGATCTCGTAGACGTTCATGGGCTCGTGCAGCCACTCGCGGCTGCCCCTGGATTCCATCCATTTTTCGTCATTCCAGGAATGGGCCGGTTCGTGGCATACCTTCGCCGCATTGCCCGGGCGCGGCTCGAAAAGGAATCCGTAGGGATCGGTCTTCACCATGATGTTGCCGCTTCTGGTCCTCAGCTCGAATTTGTAGAGGGCTCCTTCCGGCAAGTCGGGCAAAAAGATTTCCCAGATGCCGTTGGAAGGATGCACGCGCATCGGGTGCACCCGCCCGTCCCAGGAATTGAAGTCCCCGATCAGGCTCACCCTTTCCGCATTGGGCGCCCAGACCGCGAACCGGACGCCTTTCACGCCTTCCATTTCCATCGGATGCGCACCCAATGTGCGGTAGGAAAGTTTGAGCCTTCCTTCCCCGAAAAGATGGAGGTCCAGCGCTCCGATCGAGGAGGGGAACGTGTAGGGGTCGAAGGTTTCGACGGCATGCCCAGCGTATTCGCAACGGATCCTGCAGGGGAGGGGCGGCTTTTCCTCCTCTTCCCGGACGAAAAATCCCGCTTCGTGGATTTTTCGCATTTCCGCCCATTGCCCGGCGGAATGGACCAGGATTCTGGTCGCATGGGGATTGAAAACGCGATGGATCCATTTGCCTTTTTCCCTGTGTAAACCCAGGCAGGAAAAGGGATCGTGATGGCGGGCTTCGATGATGGCGCGTACTTCCGGATTCAGGTTTCTGGTCGGCATGGCGTTGTCCTGCCCTCTGGGACAGTTATGAAGTTTTATGAAAGTTCTGTTGCATCGGTTTGATAGTTTATTTGAAGGTTATTATACTTAAACCGCAAACGCCATACCTAACACCAAATAAGGGGGATAGAACATGCAGCAGGAAGTAACCTCCCCACGTTTTATCAGTGTCTTGACGAAGAATACGGTGGCTTTGATTCTTGCGGGAGGGCGTGGCTCCCGGCTCAAGCAACTGACGGACTGGCGTGCGAAACCGAGCGTTCCGTTCGGAGGGAAATTCAGGATCATCGATTTCCCGCTCTCCAACTGCATCAATTCAGGGATCCGCCGCATCGGCGTCGTCACGCAGTACAAGGCGCACAGCCTGATTCAGCACATCCAGCGCGGCTGGGGTTTCCTGCGGGGCGAGTTCAACGAGTTCGTCGAGCTTCTTCCGGCGCAGCAGCGCATCCAGGAGGAATGGTACAAGGGAACCGCTGACGCGGTGTTCCAGAATATCGACATCCTGCGCTCCTACGACCCTGAATTCGTGGTGATCCTCGCCGGGGACCACATCTACAAGATGGACTACGGGAAAATGCTCGCCTTCCATGTCACCTCCAAGGCGGACATGACGGTGGGATGCTTCGAGGTTCCTGTGTCCGAAGCCACTGCGTTCGGCGTGATGGGCATCGACGCGAACGAGCGCGTGGTCGAATTCGTCGAAAAGCCCGCCAATCCGCCGCACATTCCGGGGAAGCCCGACAAGGCCCTGGCGAGCATGGGGATTTATGTATTCAACACCCGTTTCCTGTACGAGCAGCTTTCCCGGGATGCGGACGACCCCAATTCCACGCACGATTTCGGTCATGACCTCATTCCCTATCTGGTGAGCCGCTACCGCGTCTACGCGCACCGCTTCGAGGACAGTTGCGTCGGAATGGGCGGAAAACTCGCTTACTGGCGAGATGTGGGGACGGTCGATGCCTACTGGGAAGCCAACATGGAACTCACCAAGGTGCTGCCGGATCTCAATCTGTACGACAAGACCTGGCCGATCTGGACCCACCAGGAGCAGCTTCCTCCTGCGAAATTCGTGTTCGATGACGACGAACGGCGCG
The DNA here is from genome assembly GCA_013044025.1 of Burkholderiales bacterium. Taxonomy (GTDB): domain Bacteria; phylum Pseudomonadota; class Gammaproteobacteria; order Burkholderiales; family JABEVD01; genus JABEVD01. The sequence goes on along the minus strand of JABEVD010000014.1, from coordinate 26,698 downwards.
GAGTGGCGATCGATTCGATGGTCTCGGGCGGCTGCATCATCAGCGGCGCGAGGATCGAACGTTCCCTGCTTTTCTCGGACGTGCGGGTGAACAGTTACAGCGAAATCAGCGACTCGGTGATCCTGCCTTCGGTCGAGATCGGCCGCTATGTGCGCCTCAACAAGGTGGTCGTTGACAAGCGCTGCATCATTCCGGACGGACTCGAGGTCGGGTTCAATCCGGAAGAAGACGCCAAGCGTTTTTATGTCACTTCGAACGGCGTGACGCTGATCACGCCGGACATGCTGGGACAGCGCATCCACCAGAGTCGATGAGCATCATGGAAAAGAAGCTCGATCTGGTCCTTTGCTGGCACATGCATCAGCCGGACTACCGGGATTACTTCTCCGGCGAATATGTGCAGCCCTGGACCTATCTGCACGCGATCAAGGACTATACCGACATGGCCTTCCACCTGGAGAACAACCCGGGCGCGAAGGCCGTTTTCAATTTCGTTCCGATCCTGCTCGAGCAGCTCACCGATTATTGCGAGCAGTTCGATTCGGGCAAGATTCGCGATCCGCTGCTTGCGCTTCTCGCGCGGGAAGACATGGATACGCTGGGTCGGGGGGATCGGGAGCACATCCTGCAAAGCTGCTTCCGCAGCAATCATCACAAGATGATCCGGCCCTACCCGGCCTATAGCCATCTCTTCGACGCCTTCCTGTTTTTCGAATCCAAGGGCAATGGCGCGATCTCCTATCTTTCCTCGCAATACATGACCGATCTGCTCGTCTGGTACCATCTTGCCTGGACCGGCGAGACGGTGAGGAGAAGCCATGCCACCGTGGCGAGCCTGATGGCGAAGGGGAGTCAGTTCAGTCGCGAAGACCGGCTCGCCCTTTTCGATCTCATCGGACAACTCATCCGGGAACTCATTCCGCGCTATCGTGCGCTTGCCGAATCCGGGAAGATCGAGATATCCACGACGCCCTATTGCCATCCCATCCTGCCGCTGCTGCTCGATCTTTCCTCCGCGCGGGATGCCATGCCGGATGCGCCATTGCCGAAGTCTCCTTCCTATCCGGGGGGGAGATTGAGGAGTCATCGCCATGTCGTCACAGCGATCGAAAGCCATCAGGCCCGTTTCGGACATGAACCCCGCGGCGTCTGGCCGGCCGAAGGAAGCATTTCGGATGCTGCGCTCGGGATCCTGGCGGAAAACGGATTCTGCTGGGCGGCAACCGGGGAGACGGTGCTGGCCAACAGCCTGAAAAGGCAGAACGGAGACCTTCCTGCCGACAAGGCGGCCTATCTGTACAAGCCATGGAAGGGGCCGGGGGGGATCTACTGCTTCTTCCGGGACGATTATCTCTCCGACAAGATCGGCTTCGAATATTCCAAATGGAACGGAAGGGATGCGGCGAGCGATTTCGTCCATTATCTCGAGGAAGTGCTGAAGAGGTGCCCGGAAGGATCGAACCCGGTGGTGAGCGTGATTCTGGACGGCGAGAATGCATGGGAATCCTATCCCTACAACGGATACTATTTTCTCGCCGACCTCTATACCGAGCTGGCCGCCCATCCTGATATCCGCATGAGCACCTTTTCCGAATGCATCGACCGCTGCGTGGAGCATGGGGATCTCGATTCCGTCGTCGCCGGAAGCTGGGTGTACGGAACCTTCAGCACCTGGATCGGGTCCGAAGACAAGAATCGCGGCTGGGATCTGCTTTGCGAGGCAAAGAAAAGCTACGATCATGTGATGGCGAGCGGAAGGCTCACCGAGGAAGAGAAAAGGCTTGCGGAAAAACAGCTTGCGGATTGCGAGGGATCGGACTGGTTCTGGTGGTTCGGAGACTACAATGCCGCAGACAGCGTCTCCTCCTTCGATGCGCTTTTCCGTCGCAATCTCGCCAACCTGTACAGTATGCTGAAGCTGCCGGTGCCGCATACCCTGGAGCGCCCGATCAGCGTGGGCCAGGGCATGGGCGGAAGCATGAGGCGTTCTGCCTGAATAACCAAAGAAAAAAACTGCAATGGAAAAAACGGTATCCCTGCTTCTCGGCGTTCATGCCCACCAGCCTGTCGGAAATTTCGATCATGTCATAGACGATGCGCAGGCGCGCTGTTACGGTCCCTTCCTGCGTGCGATGCACGCCTATCCTGAATTCAGGTTCTCGATCCATTTCAGCGGCTGGCTTTATGATTATCTCTACAAGCGTTATCCTGCGGAGATCAGGCTGCTGAAGGAAATGGTGGAAAGAGGTCAGGCCGAGATTTTCGGCGCAGGCTATACCGAACCGGTGCTCGCCGTCATTCCGTACCGCGACCGGGTTTCCCAGGTGACGAGGCTTTCGAAGCGCCTGGAGAAAACCCTGGGGCAGACCCCGCAGGGTGCATGGCTCACCGAGCGGGTGTGGGAGGCGACCGTGGTGCCCGCGCTTGCCGATGCCGGAATTACCTACACCACCGTCGACGACTATCACTTTCTCTGCACCGGGAAAACCGCTGCAGAACTCGACGGCTATTTCACCACCGAGGAAGACGGCAGGAGGCTCGACCTTTTTCCGATTTCGGAAGCGCTGCGCTACCGGCTGCCCTTTGCGCCGGCGCATGAGGCGGTCGCCTATCTCGAGAGCCTCGCGAAAGAAGAGGGCAATCCCGCAGCGATCTATTTCGACGACATCGAGAAATTCGGCATCTGGCCGGAAACCTACCACTGGGTGTATGAACAGGGATGGCTGAAGGATTTCGTGGAAGGGGTGCTTTCCTCGAAAATCATCCGCACCATGCGCTATTCGGACTACCGGAAGGAGGCGAAGACCCGGGGAGTGATCTATCTTCCCACCACCTCCTATATCGAGATGAACGAATGGACGCTGCCGGTTCCGGCCGCGCACCATTATGCGGACCTCGTTCAGGAATCGAAGAATTCCGGGAATTTCGACCGGAACAAGGCATTCTTGCGCGGCGGGATCTGGAAGAATTTCCTGAGCCGCTATCCGGAATCGAACTGGATGCACAAGAGGATGCTCGCGCTTTCCGCAAGGTACGATGCGCTTCCCAAAAAATCCAGGAAGACCGGGATGCAGGAAGCCCTGTTCGAGGCGCAGGCCAACGACGCTTACTGGCACGGCCTGTTCGGCGGGCTCTATCTTCCCCATCTGAGGCGCGCCATTTATCATGCCATCGTCAGGCTGGAAAAGATGCTGGACGAGGTTTCTCCGCGACCGTCGAAGGAAGCGCAGGACCTCGATCTCGACGGATGCGACGAGCTCTTCGTCCACAACGAAAAGCAGCAGATCGCCCTCAGGCTGGACGGGAGCGCTTCGATCTGCGAATGGGATTCGTATGATCTTTCCCACAATTTCGGCGATACCCTGGCAGCGCCCGCAGAACATTATCACAAGAAGATCCATTTCCAGGAAGAAACCGAATACAAGGGAAGCGGCATCGCCAATCCCCATGAAAATATGGGATTCAAGCACAGGATCCTGCCGGAGGACCTGAAGATCGAGGAGGGCGGCAAGCGTCTCTTCATGGACAAGTGGTGGACTTCACTCGCTTATCGGCAGGAGGCGGGCGCAGAGAACGGCGCATCCTTCCAGGCGGATTATCCGGGCGGATCGGTCCGGAAGAATTTCAGGCTGGAAGATGCCCGCCTCGTCGCGGAATATGCCTTTACAGGCGAAATTTCCGGAGGGGTTTTTTCGATCGAAATTCATCTGGCCATGCCGAGCTGCGACGGTCCTGCGGGAAGATACCGGATCGGGGAGGATATCCTGGGCGGATTCGGCGAAGCCCTTGCGGTTCGCAACCTGAAATCCCTCCTGCTGGAAGACGACGTGATGGGCGGAAAAGTGCGGATCGCGCTTTCTCCAGGAATGGAATTCCATGCGAAGCCATTTTTCAGCGTTTCGCAATCGGAGGCGGGATTCGAGAAGATCATGCAGGCGGTGTCGATCACCCTTTCCTTCAGGCCGGAAGAAACCGGCGGAAACGTATCCATTTCCCTGGAAGTGATGTGATGCATCTCGTCGGGATGGATGTGGGCGGGACCAATCTCAGGGTGGGGGTTTTCGATGGACTCGATCTGGTCTGGGAAAGGCGTTTCGAGGCGGATTTTGCAGGGATCTGCGCCGAAAATCACCATCCTCTCGAAAAGATACTGGAGATCATTTTCGAAGCTGTTTCGCAGGCGATCGCCGAATTTCCGGATATTTCCGCTGCAGGGATGGGGTTTCCCGGTTTCATCGATCCGCAGACAGGGCGACTTGCCAGTTCTCCCAATCTGCCTGGATTATGCGACGTGGATCTTGCCACGCCGTTTTCCTCCCGTTTCGAAATCCCTTTTCGCGTCGAGAACGATGCGCTTGCAGCGGCCTATGGGGAGCATGCCCTCTCGGGGCGATCCAGCCTGATCTACGTGGGGCTGGGAACCGGGGTGGGCGGCGGTCTCGTCCTGAAGGGGATGCCTTATCCCGGAGAGCGCGGCGTGGCGATGGAAATCGGCCATCTCATCGTCGAGCCGGGCGGAAGGCCCTGCGGATGCGGAAACCGTGGCTGCCTCGAGCAGTATGCTTCGGCGAGCGGCGTGGCCAAATCCTATCTGGAAAAAACCGGAAAGGCGCTCAATGCCAGGGAAATCGCATCGCTCGCAGAAAGCGGGGATCGGGAAGCCATTGCCTGCTTTGGGGAGGCCGGACAAAACCTGGCTGCCGCGCTCGCCCATGTCCTGAAAGTGGTGGATGTTCCGCAGGTGATCGTGGGAGGCGGGCTTTCACAATCGTGGCATCTCATGAAGCGGAGTTTCGATGCGAAGCTCGAAGAAGATCTGATCCCGGTGCTGCGCGGCAAAATCGGCGTGGCAGTCTCGAATTCAGGCGATCGCGCCGGAATGCTGGGCGCAGCCCTGCTCACTGCACGATCGGGATCTTTTTGAAGTCAGCGGGCGTCCTCGCCTTGGCGGCCACTTCGGCCAGCGTGTAGCGGTCGAGAATGGCCATGAAAGCGTTCTGTGCATCGAAAAGAACGGATTTCAGGCGGCACGTTCGCGTGATCACGCATCGGTCTGTTTCCGGATTGAAGCATTCCAGGAGCTCGAAATCGGGTTCGGTGTGCCGGACCACTTCCCCCACCGTGATCTCTTCGGGAGGTTTCGCCAGCCGGATCCCGCCGTGTTTTCCGCGGGAAGTGGAAATGAATCCGGTGATCCCGAGGTTGTGCACCACCTTCACCAGGTGGTTGCGCGAGCTCTTGTAGAATTCGGCCAGCTCCGTGATCGTCACCGTCTCTTCGCCCTTGTAGGTCAGGTAGAGCAGTACGCGGAGCGAATAATCGGAATAAAGCGTGAGCCTCAAAATTTTTCCAGTAAAAAGTCGGATTACTTGTTGACAAATGGATCTGCGGGAAATAACATGTATCTCGAATGCATGTTATAAACCGGTTGGGATCTTCCTCTGATCTTAATCTTGCATTCGGAAAACCGCAAGCTGCTGAACTGCCAACTACTGAAAGGAAAAGTTATGAGCGAAAGTCTGTATGACAAGATCGGAGGCGAAGCTGCCGTCAATGTGGCCGTCGACATTTTCTATCGCAAGGTTCTTGCCGACGACCGGATCAGCCGTTTCTTCGACGGCGTCGACATGGACAGGCAGGCTGCCAAGCAGAAGGCATTCCTGACGATGGCGTTCGGCGGCCCGAACAACTATACCGGCGAAGACATGAGGCGCGGCCATGCCCACCTCGTTGCCCAGGGACTCAATGACTCCCATTTCGACGCAGTGATGGAAAACATCGCGGCCACCCTTACCGAACTCAATGTTCCTGGCGATCTGATCGCCCAGGCTGCGGCGATTGCAGAAAGCACCCGCAACGACGTTCTGGGCAAGTGATCGGAGCCGGCACATCATGACCAGGATCGTTTTTCATGGGCAGTCCTACGACTGCGGGGAGAAGCAGTCGGTGCTCGACTGCCTGACTTCAAGTGGTGTGCCGGTGCCTTCCTCCTGCAGGGCGGGGGTTTGCCAGACCTGCCTGATGCGCGCGGTGAAGGGAAAGGTTCCTCCCGAAGCGCAGAAGGGGCTGAAGCCCACTCTGGTGGAGCAGAATTATTTCATGGCCTGTTCCTGTCGGCCGAACGAGGAGCTGGAAGTCGCCTTCCCCGAGGAAGGGACCGGAAAACTTTCCGCTTCGGTGATCGGGATCGAGCCGCTCAACCCGGAAATCAGTCGGGTCAAGCTTTACCCTGCCGGGCCATTCGAATACCGGGCGGGGCAGTACGTCAATCTGTTCAAGGACGAGTCCACGGTGCGCAGCTATTCGCTCGCCAGCGTGGCCGAACTCGACGGATATCTGGAACTGCATGTGAGGAAGATTCCGCAGGGCAAAGTCAGCACCTGGATCCACGATGTGCTGGGTCCTGGGGATCAGATCGAAATGTCCGAAGCTGCCGGAGACTGCTTTTATGCGCACGGCAATCCGGATCAGGGCTTGCTTCTGATCGGAACCGGATCCGGTCTTGCGCCCCTGTACGGAATCATCCGGGATGCGCTACACAACGGGCACAAGGGACCGATCCACCTATTTCACGGCAGCCTGAACGTCGACGGATTGTATCTCGTCGATGAATTGCGCGAGATGGCGGAGAAATATCCGAATTTCAGCTATACGCCTTGCATTTCCGAAGGGGAGGCTCCGCAGGGATATGCTTTCGGCACGGTGCTGGATGTCGCTCTGGCGGAAGTGCCCAGGATTTCCGGATGGAGGGTATATCTTTGCGGCAATCCGGCCATGGTGAATGCCGCAAAGAAAAAGGCTTTCCTGGCGGGGGCGTCGATGCGGGACATTTACGCGGATCCCTTCGTTCCCGCCAGTTGAATCACTGCGCCACGCCGCAGGCCATGCGCGGGCCGCCTCCACCGAGCGCGGGCTTGTCGGAATAGTTGTCGCCTCCGGCATGGATCATGAGCGATCTTCCCTTGAGGTCGGATACCTTGAGGCGCGGAGCCAGCACCGCAAGCTTCGCATGGCCTTCCGCGTCGACCGTGAGGGCGGGCAGGTCGCCCAGATGTCCGGAAGCATAGGGGCCCTCATGATGTTCCGCATGGGATGGATCGTAATGTCCGCCCGCGGCAAGTCCCGGGACCATCTTTCCTTCCATCTCCCTGGATCCGCAATCCGGATTCTGGTGGACGTGGAAGCCGTGGATTCCCGGGGTGAGGTCGGAAAGATCCGGGGTGAGCAGCAGCCCGTACGGGCTGTCTTCAGCCTGGATGTGTCCGATCATTTTGCCGACTCCCTTTGCATCGACGAGATGCATGTCGATCACGGTTTTTTCGGCGTGTGCAGCGCTCATTCCGAGAAAGAGAAGTGCAAAAGCGATTTTTTTCATGTTTGCTCCTTGATTGATTCCGGCAGGTGATGGTGATCCGGCCGCGCGCTCCTGCCCGCACTGCGCGGCATTGTAATCAGTGCCTCAGAACGGAATCGTAGGCGATTTCGAGTCGCTCCGGGAAGTCGCGGCTGTAATGGAGTCCGCGGCTCTCGCGTCGCAGCATTGCGCTTTTCACGATGAGCTCGGCGGTGAGCACGAGATTCCTGAGTTCGAGCAGATCCTGGCTCACCCGGAAGTTGGAGTAATATTCCTCGATTTCGGCTGCGAGCAGCCTGATCCGGTTGTGGGCTCTTTCCAGTCTCTTGTTGGTTCGGACGATGCCGACATAATTCCACATGAAGCGGCGCAGCTCCGACCAGTTGTGATGGATCACGATTTCCTCGTCGGCGTCTGTGACCCGGCTTTCGTCCCATTGCGGAAGTTCGGGGCAAGGCCCGGGGGCGGATGCCAGGATGTCTTTCGCAGCTTCCATGGAGAAAACCAGGCATTCCAGCAGCGAATTGCTGGCGAGCCGGTTCGCGCCGTGCAGTCCGGTGGAGGCCGTCTCGCCGATCGCATAGAGTCCGGGGATGTTGGTCCTTCCGGCAAGATCGGTGACGATTCCCCCGCAAAGATAATGTGCGGCGGGCACCACCGGGATCGGCTCGCGCGAGATGTTGATGCCGAGTTCGAGGCACCTGGAATAGATGTTGGGGAAATGGGTGCGCAAGAATTCGGGACTCTTGTGGGTCATGTCGAGAACCACATATTCCAGTCCGCGCTTTTTCATTTCGAAATCGATGGCCCGGGCCACGATGTCGCGCGGGGCGAGTTCGGCTCGCTCGTCGTGGGCGGGCATGAATCGGGTGCCGTCCGGAAGGCGCAGGATGCCTCCTTCGCCGCGCAATGCTTCCGAAATCAGGAAGGATTTTTCCCTGGGGTGATAGAGGCAGGTCGGATGGAACTGGATGAATTCCATGTTGGCGACTTCGCATCCCGCCCTCCAGCCCATGGCGATGACGTCCCCGGTCGCGGTGTCGGGGTTGGTCGTATACAGGTAGACTTTTCCCGCGCCGCCCGTGGCGAGCACCACGTTGTCTGCCGCGATGCTCTTCACCCGGTTTTCCACGGTGTCGAGCGCATAAAGCCCCAGGCAGCGGTTGTCCTGAAGACCCAGTTTCGCCCCGGTGATGAGGTCGATCGCCATGTGGTTTTCGAACACCGTGATGTTGGGGTTCCTGTGGATGAGATCGATCAGGGTCTGCTGCACCGCGCGACCCGTGGTGTCCGCGGCATGGATGATGCGACGGAAACTGTGGCCGCCTTCGCGAGTGAGGTGGAAATGGTTGGCGTCCAGTGGGTCGGTGGTGAAGGGAACCTGCATGTCGATCAGCCACTGGATGGCGTCCTTCCCCGCATTCACCACCGATCTCACCACTTCCTCGTTGCAAGGGCCTGCGCCGGCCACCAGCGTGTCGCGCACATGCGAATCGATCGAATCGTCTTCGGACAGGACGGCGGCGATGCCGCCCTGCGCGAGGTAGCTCGCTCCGGTGATGAGCGATTTCTTCGTGATCACGCCAACTTTTCGGCTTGCGGCAAGATGCAGCGCAAGAGAAAGCCCGGCGAGTCCCGAGCCGACGATGATCGTGTCAAAACGCATTGCGAGGTTCCGTTGTGGTCGATGTTGGTCAATATATCATGCATTTCTTTGCTTTTAATCAAATCGAGGCGAGATCGAATGAACTAATAACCACACCCTCTTGTCTGTTGTTTAAAATTGACGGAACCTGTTTCATGAATCTGGCCCTGAAGGTTATACTCAAATAATCCCGCTGGAATGCCGGCAGGGATCGAATCTACTCACAGGGAATCTCATGGAGGACAGGAATATCGACCAGCAACTGGTTGAACGGGCGCAGCGCGGGGACAAGCAGGCGTTCGGATTACTGGTGACGAAGTATCAGCGCAAGCTCGCCAGACTGTTGTCGCGCCTGATTCGCGACCCGGTCGAAGTGGAGGATGTGACGCAGGAAGCCTTCATCAAGGCCTATCGCGCATTGCCCTCCTTCAGGGGAGACAGCGCTTTTTACACCTGGTTGTACAGGATCGGCATCAACACGGCAAAGAATTATCTGGTCGCTCAGGGACGTCGGGCTCCCACGACGACCAGCCTCGACAACGAGGAGGCCGAGAGTTCGGAAGAAGGCGCGAGCCTTTGGGAAGTGACGACTCCCGAGAACGAGCTCATGAGCAAGCAGATTGCCCGAACAGTGAACGAAACCCTGCAGGGGTTGCCGGAAGAACTCCGGACGGCGATCACGCTGAGGGAAATCGAAGGGCTGAGTTATGATGAGATTGCGAGCATCATGGACTGCCCGATTGGAACGGTGCGGTCGAGGATTTTTCGCGCAAGGGAAGTGATTGCAGAAAGGCTGAGGCCGATGCTGGAACCCCGGAAGAACAAGAGGTGGTGAGATGAAACAAGACATTTCGATGCTGATGGATGCCGAGCTGGACGAACAGGATGCGGTCCGGGTGATCTCCAGGCTGAAGGACGATGAGGGCCAGAACTGGCTGCTCTATCACATGATCGGCGATGCGATCCGCGACCCGGAAGGATTCAGGGCGGATCTCCATCTCGATTTCTCTTCTGCGCTCGCCGAAGAGCCCACGGTGCTTTCGCCTCCGCGCAAGTCCGCTGTGCAAAAGGCCCGGTTTTATGCGCTTTCCGCTGCAGCATCCTTTGCCGCGGTGTCCCTGGTGGGCTGGGTTGCGCTGCAGAGCCCTTCGACATCGCCCGTGCCGAAGCAGGTTGCCCAGGCGGTTCACCTCAACGTGATGAAATCCGGGCTGAACGAATACCTGCTCGCGCACCAGGAGTTCTCGCCGCGCTCGGACATGCTGTCTTCCAATATCAGGACCGTTTCGGATACCTATCAGGATAGCGGCCGATGAGAGCAGTGGTTTTTCTGTTTGCGCTGCTTTCGAACGCCGCTTTGGCGGCCACCCCGCTCAGTTCACAGGATTCCATGCTGCTGCTGCAGAAGATTTCTTCTGCAGCGCACCAGTTGAATTACCAGGGAACCTTCATCTTCCAGCGCGAATCCCAGATCGAGAGCACGCGCATCTACCATCTGGTCGATCAGTCTGGAGAACACCAGAAAATCGTCAGGCTCGACGGCCCTCCCCGGGAAATCATCTGCAATGGCAGGGAAATGCGGTTCTATTATCCGGACCAGCAAGCCATGGAGCGCGAGCGCCATGCGGTGGCGAGGAGAGGGTTTCCCGCGCTGCTTCCGGACCAGTTGCAAACGCTTGCCGAAAACTACCAGCTCGAGGAAGCGGGGCATGAGCGGCTCGCAGGCTATGAAACCCGCATCCTGCTGCTCACCCCGAAGGATGGCTTCCGTTACGGACACAAGCTCTGGATCGACGCTGCAAGCAATCTGTTGTTGAAAGCGGCCATGATCAGCGACCAGGACAAGGTCGTGGAGCAGTTCGCATTCACTTATGTGAAGATCGGCGGCAAGATCGACCGGGATCTGCTCAAACCCACCCTGCCGGTCAAGGCCCCCGCGATTCTCAACGATCAGCCCCAGGGCGAGGACGTGATCAGGAGCGGATGGGATGTGGGCAAACTTCCGCCGGGCTTCCGGAAGATCGCGGAAATGAGAAGAATGTTCCGGGGCAAGACCTATCCGGTGACTCATCTCGTCTATTCGGACGGAATCGTCGCAGTTTCCGTGTTCATCGAGCCGATCCAGCCCGGCGTGCGCCCGATGGACGGAGTGGCCAGGCAGGGGGCGGTCAATCTGTACGCGCATCCTGCGAGCAACTACCAGATCACGGTGGTGGGTGAAACGCCTGCCGTGACCGTGAAGCAGATCGGGGATTCGGTGGTCTACAGGGGAAATCCATGATCGAGGCGCGTGCCAGGGTGATCGAGACCGGTGCGGGATTCGCCGTGGTCGAAGCGGAAAAACAGTCCGGATGCGGAAATTGCGATCCGGTGAAAGGCTGCGGGAAATCCTCGGTTTCGAAGCTGCTTTGTTCCGGAACGCAGCGTTTCGAAGTGATCGATAAGATCGGAACCAGGGTGGGGGACGAGGTGACCATCGGAGTGCAGGATGGCGCGATCCTCAGGAGTTCCCTGGCGGTCTACCTGGTTCCCATGGCGGGGTTGCTCGCAGGTGCGGCATTGGGATCGAGTCACGGCGATGGCGCATCCGTTCTGGGCGGAGCAGCGGGTCTTTTCGCAGGATTCTTCTGGTCGAGAAGATACAGTTCGGCAAACCGGGAAAATCTCCAGTTTCGCCCTTACATCGTGAAAAAACTTTATTGAAGCAAGACTGAGGAGCGCAGATGGCAAAATATTTCCTTTACATCGTTGTCCTGTTCTGTTCTGCAGCGGTCCATGCCGAAGGATCGCTTCCCGATTTTACCGGGATCGTGCAGAAGGAAGGGTCCGCCGTGGTCAACATCAGCACCACCCATATCGTGCACAGCCAGGGCGTCCCGGGAATGCCCAATATTTCCCCGAATGATCCCTTCTATCAGTTCTTCCGCTATTTCGGTCAGCAGGCGCCCCGCGATTACGAGACCCGGTCGCTGGGGTCGGGCTTCATCATCAGCCAGGACGGCTATATCCTCACCAACGCCCATGTGATCGATTCCGCGGACGAAGTGACGGTAAAACTGCTGGACAAGCGCCAGTTAAAGGCGAAAGTGATCGGCGAGGACAAACGCTCGGACGTTGCGCTCATCAAGATCGATGCGAAAAATCTTCCTGTCGTCACCAGGGGGGATCCCAACAAGCTCAAGGTGGGGGAATGGGTGGTCGCAATCGGATCCCCGTTCGGTTTCGACAACACCGTCACCGCCGGCATCGTGAGCGCAAAGGGCAGGGCGCTTCCCCAGGAGGATTACGTTCCCTTCATCCAGACCGATGTCGCGATCAATCCGGGCAATTCCGGCGGTCCGCTCTTCAACATGCAGGGGCAGGTGGTCGGCATCAATTCGCAAATCTATAGCCGAACCGGCGGATTCATGGGTCTTTCCTTCGCCATTCCGATCGATGTCGCAATGAGCGTGGTCGACCAGTTGAAAAGCACCGGACATGTCACGCGCGGCAGGATCGGCGTGATGATCCAGAGCGTGAGCAGCGAGCTTGCCGAATCTTTCGGGCTGCCCGATGCGCACGGCGCGCTGGTGAGCCATGTCGCGGCGGACGGGCCGGCCGCGAAGGCGGGTCTGCAGACTTCCGACATCATCCTGAAATATGATGGCAAGAAGATCAACGATGCGCGCGATCTTTCCAAGGATGTGGCCCAAACCAAGCCGGGATCGAAAGTGGACATGGCGGTATGGCGCAAGGGGCACGAGGTCGATCTCCCCATCGTGGTCGGGGAAGCGCCTACGGATGCGCAGACAGCGGCCGCCGCTTCCGGCAAGGAAAGCGTGGCTCGTGCCGACCGGCTCGGACTGCTCCTCGTTCCGCTCACGGCAGACCAGATGCAGCAGGTGCAGGCCGATCACGGACTGCTCGTCGCAGGCGTTGCGGACGGCCCGGCAGCCTATGCCGGCATCGCCCGCGGCGATGCGATCCTTTCGCTCAACAATCACGACCTTCGCAGCGTGGGCCAGTTCGAAAAACTGCTTTCGCAGGTGCCCAAGGGCAAGGACATCGCGCGCCTGGTGTGGCGCGGCGGCAACTCCGTCTTCATCACCATGAAGGTGGACGGGAAATAGGGAATTACCAATCCGGGTCGAAATCCGCTAAAATCGCGTATTGACTTTCCAGGGGCACTCACGTGCCCCTTTTCCCCGATCATGATGCAGCGTATCCGCAACTTTTCTATCATCGCCCATATCGACCACGGCAAATCGACCCTGGCGGACAGGATCATCCAGTATTGCGGAGGACTCGAAGACCGCGAAATGGAATCCCAGGTGCTCGACTCCATGGATCTCGAACGGGAGAGAGGCATCACCATCAAGGCGCAGACCGCGGCGCTCCGCTATGCGGCTAGGGACGGGCAGGTTTACGAGCTGAATCTCATCGACACGCCCGGACACGTGGACTTTTCCTACGAGGTATCCCGCTCGCTCGCAGCTTGCGAAGGCGCGTTGCTCGTGGTGGACGCATCCCAGGGAGTGGAGGCGCAGACGGTCGCCAACTGCTATACCGCGCTCGACCAGAACGTGGAAGTGATTCCGGTGCTCAACAAGATCGACCTTCCGGCAGCGGAGCCCGACCGGGTCATCGGCGAGATCGAGGACATCATCGGCATCGAGGCGAAAAATGCGGTGCGTGCGAGCGCCAAGACCGGGCTCGGGGTGGAAGACGTGCTGGAAGAGATCGTGGCAAGAGTCCCCGCTCCGCAAGGGGATCGGGATGCGCCGCTCAAGGCGCTCATCATCGATTCCTGGTTCGACAATTATGTCGGCGTGGTGATGCTGGTCCGGGTGGTGGACGGAATTCTGAAACCCAAGGACAAGATCCTCCTGATGGCCAACGGACTCACCTATCTTTGCGAGGACGTGGGCGTGTTCACGCCGAAATCGGTTTCGCGCGAAAGCCTTGCTGCAGGCGACGTGGGTTATGTGATCGCCGGGATCAAGGAGCTGCATTCGGCAAAAGTGGGCGACACCATCACGCTCGCCGCAAAACCTGCCCAGGCGCCGCTTCCCGGCTTCAAGGAAGTGCAGCCCCAGGTTTTCGCCGGGCTGTATCCCGTGGAGCCGAACGAATACGATGCGCTGCGCGACGCGCTGGAAAAGCTGAAGCTGAACGACGCCTCGCTCAATTACGAGCCTGAAACTTCCCAGGCGCTTGGTTTCGGCTTCCGTTGCGGCTTTCTCGGCCTGCTGCACATGGAGATCGTGCAGGAACGCCTGGAGCGCGAATACGACATGGATCTCATCACCACCGCACCAACCGTGGTGTACCAGGTGGTGACCAAGGACGGGATCGTTTCCGAAATCGAGAATCCTTCCAGGATGCCCGATCCTTCCAGGATCGAGGAGATCAGGGAGCCCATCATCAATGCCACGATCCTGGTTCCACAGGAATATGTAGGTTCCGTGATGACGCTTTGCGTGCAAAAGCGCGGGGTGCAGCGCAACATGCAATACATGGGCAGGCAGGTCATGCTGAACTACGACATGCCGCTCAACGAAGTGGTGATGGACTTCTTCGACAAGCTGAAATCCACCAGTCGCGGCTATGCTTCGCTCGATTATGAATTCAAGGAATACCAGAGCTCCGATCTCGTCAAGCTCGACATCATGATCAACGGCGAAAAGGTGGATGCGCTCTCGCTCATCGTGCACCGCTCGAGCAGCCAGTACAGGGGAAGACAGCTCGCCGAGAAGATGCGGGAACTCATTCCGAGACAGATGTTCGACGTGGCGGTGCAGGCTGCGATCGGCGCGCAAATCATCGCCCGCGAAACCATCAAGGCATTGCGAAAGAACGTGCTGGCGAAGTGTTACGGCGGCGACATCAGCAGAAAGCGCAAGCTCCTGGAGAAGCAGAAGGCGGGCAAGAAAAGAATGAAGCAGGTCGGCAGCGTGGAAATTCCACAGGAAGCCTTCCTGGCCGTGCTGCAGATAGACAACAAGTAGAGGACTGAATGGATATCGATTTTGCGCTGGTGATGCTGATCCTGCTCGTGGTGACGTGTGGAATCTGGCTTCTGGATATCTTCACCATCGGAAAGAAAAGGCCGAAGGGGGAAAAGGAACCCTGGTGGGTCGAATATCCGAAGAGCTTCTTTCCGGTCATCCTCGCGGTGTTCCTGTTGCGCTCCTTCCTGTTCGAGCCTTTCAAGATTCCGTCCGGATCGATGATCCCGACCCTGCTGGTGGGCGACTTCATCCTCGTCAACAAGTACACTTACGGCATCCGGCTTCCCGTTGCAGACGTCAAGGTGATCAATGTCAGCGAACCGCAGCGCGGAGACGTCATGGTGTTCCGCTATCCCGGAGATCCATCGGTCGATTACATCAAGCGCGTGGTGGGCCTGCCCGGGGACACCGTGACCTATCGCGACAAGCATCTCATCGTGAATGGGCAGGAAATGCCGCAGCAGCCCGATGGCAGCTATAGTTATGTGGAAGGCGGGCTCGATTTCGTGAATCTGCCGAGAATGAAGGAAACCCTCGGCACGCACACCCATGACATCCTGATCAACCCGGATGCGCCGAATGCGCGCCTGGAAGGGGTGAGGGATTTTCCGCACCGTGAGAATTGCACCTACGGCGAGCGCGAATTCACCTGCAAGGTGCCTCAGGGAAATTATTTCATGCTGGGCGACAATCGGGACGGCAGCAGCGACGGACGCTATTGGGGATTCGTTCCCGACAGGAACATCGTCGGCAAGGCGGTCCTGGTCTGGTGGAATTTCGGCAACCTGAAGAGAATCGGCACACTCGTCAACTGAGGAGAAGGCTATGAGGCATCAGCGTGGCGCTTCGGTACTGGGCGTGATGTTCATGGTGGCATGCGGAATCGCCATCGCGATCCTCGCTTTCAAGCTGATTCCCGCATTCACGGAATATGAGGAAATCAGGCATGAGCTTGTCGACACCGTCAACGATCCGGATCTTGCGAATTCATCCGGACCGGAAATCCGCCAGGCTTTCTCCAAGCGCGCCGAAGTGGGCGGCGTGACTTCCATCACTGCGAACGATCTCGATATCGACAACAATCCGTTGCGGTTGCATGTGAAATACACGGTGAAGGTGCCTTTGGTCGCGAATGTCGGGGACTACATCGATTTCGACGCATCCGCGGTCAGCGGAAAAAAATAGGATGGATGAACTTTGTTCCAGGATCGGCTACGAATTTTCGGACAGGGCGCTGCTCGTGCAGGCGCTCACCCACAGGAGCCACGGCATTCCCAACAACGAGCGGCTGGAATTTCTCGGCGACAGCGTGCTGAACTGCTCGATCGCCAATGCGCTTTTTTCCTCCTTTCCGATGCTTCCCGAAGGGGATCTTTCCAGGATCCGGGCCAATCTCGTGAATCAGGGCAGTCTCTGCGATCTGGCCAGAAGCCTCGGGATCGGGAAATGGCTGCAGCTAGGTGAAGGCGAGATGAAAAGCAATGGACAGAACCGTCCTTCCATTCTGGCGGATGCGATGGAAGCCATATTCGGCGCGATCTTCCTCGACGGAGGATTCGATGCGGCTTCTTCCGTGGTGACCGGACTCTACCGCAAGACGATCGGAGAAATCGATCCCAATGCGAGGATCAAGGATCCGAAGACCCGGCTCCAGGAATACCTGCAGGGGAGGAAGATCCGCCTTCCCAGCTATGACCTGATCGAAACCAGCGGGGAAGCGCACAGGCAGCATTTCCGCGTGGAATGCAGAATCCCGGAGCTGGACATCTGCTGCTCGGGAGAAGGGGAAAACCGCCGCGGCGCGGAGCAGCTCGCAGCATCCCGCGCCTACGAACTCGCAGTCGGGTCGGCACGATGAAGGCGGGCTATGTCGCCATCGTGGGGCGCCCCAATGTGGGCAAATCGACTTTGCTCAATCGCCTGGTCGGTCAGAAGGTGAGCATCACCTCGAGCCGTGCCCAGACAACCCGCCACCGCATTACCGGCATCCTCACCACCGATGATTGCCAGTATGTTTTCGTCGACACGCCCGGCTTCCAGAACCCGCATGTGAATGCGCTGAACCGCGCGATGAATCGCAGCGTGAAGAGAAGCCTGCAGGAAGTCGATGTGGTGCTGTATGTCATCGAATCGATGCATTTCGATTTTCGCGACGAAATGGTGCTGAAGCTGTTGCCGCAAGATCGCCCGGTGCTGCTCGTCATCAACAAGGTGGATAGAACCGAGGACAAGGCGAGGCTGCTTCCCTTCATCCAGGAAGTGGCGGCGAAATTTCCCTTCGCCGACGTGGTTCCGGTGAGCGCGGAAAAAGGCGTGCAGATCGAGGAACTCCTGAAGACCGTATCCTCCCGCCTTCCGGAAGGCGAGGCATTGTATGGCGAAGACGAATTCACCGAGCGCAGCGAACGCTTCCATGCGGCAGAAATCGTCCGCGAAAAGGTGTTCAGGCTGCTCGGAGACGAAATCCCCTATTCGATCGCGGTAGAAATCGAGAAATTCACCCAGGAAGGGAATCTCCGCAGGATCCATGCATTGATCCTGGTCGACAAGCCGAACAAGAAGGCGATCGTGATCGGCAAGGGAGGGGCGAAATTGAAGGAAATCGCCACCCGGGCCAGGACGGACATGGAGAAGCTCTTCGACGGCAAGGTCTTCCTCGAAGTCTGGGTCAAGGTGAAAACCGGCTGGAGCGACGACGAGCGCGTGATCAAGAGCCTGGGGTATGAGGAAGGCTGAAACCAGGCTGGATGCGCAGGAGGCTTTCGTGCTGCATTCCTATCCCTATCGCGAGACCAGTCTGATCGTCGAGATCTTTTCCCGCGATCACGGCCGGGTGGCGCTCGCCGCGCGCGGCGCGAGAAGGCCCGCCTCCAGCCTCCGTGGTCTCATCCGGCCCTTCCAGCCGCTGCTGCTCGGCTGGTTCGGAAAATCCGAGGTGAGGACGCTGCACAAGGCGGAATGGCAGGGAGGCCAGCCCCCCTTGCAGGGAATGGCGCTCATCTGCGGTCTTTATCTCAACGAACTGCTGATGAAGCTGCTGGCAAGGGAAGATGCGCATCCCGGACTCTATGGGCGCTATGGTCAGACGCTGCGCGCGCTTGGCCAGAGCGCCGATCTCCAGGGGATCCTGAGACGTTTCGAAATCGAAATGCTGCGGGAACTGGGTTACGCGCCCAACCTCGAAACCGATGCGCAAAGCGGGGAGCCGGTGAGGCCGGATCGGGATTATACTTACGAAACGGAGCATGGACCGAGCCTTGCCGCAGGCGACATTTCGCCGAAGTTCAGGGGAAAAACGCTGCTCGACATGGCGTCCGGAGATTATTCCGATCCGGTGACGCAGCAGCAGAGCAAGGCGCTCATGCGAATTTTGATCAATCACCATCTCGGCGCGCAGCCACTGCATACGCGCCGTCTGCTTCAGGATCTGCAAACATTATGATTCAGCTCGGCTTCAATATCGATCATGTCGCCACGGTGCGCGAGGCGCGCGGGACGACCTATCCCAGTCCGATCCATGCCGCATTGCTCGCGGAACAGCATGGCGCCGATTCCATCACCCTGCATCTGCGGGAGGATCGGCGCCATATCCAGGACCGGGATGTCGAGATCCTGCGCGAAATCCTGCAGACCAGGATGAACCTCGAATCGGCGGTGACCGAAGAAATGATCGGCATCGCGACCAGGATCCGCCCGCAGGACATCTGTCTCGTGCCGGAGCGCCGCGAGGAACTCACCACGGAAGGGGGGCTCGATGTGGTTGCCCATTTCGACCGGGTGAAGGAGGCCTGTGCGAGGCTTGCCGATGCGGGAATCCGGGTTTCCCTTTTCATCGATCCGAGCTTCGAACAGATCGACGCAGCGCTTGCCGCAGGCGCTCCGGTCATCGAAATCCATACCGGGCATTATGCCGATTTCAGGGGGGAAGCGCGGGATGCCGAATTCGCAAGAATCGTGAAAGCGGCAAGACATGCGAAGTCGGCCGGTCTCGAAGTCAATGCCGGGCACGGCCTCGATTATCACAATGTTCAGCCGATCGCGGCGATCCCCGAAATTGGCGAACTCAACATCGGCCATGCCATCGTCGCACGTGCGATTTTCGAAGGACTGCCGGAGGCGATCCGCACCATGAAGCATCTCATGCTGGCTGCGAGATGATCCACGGAATCGGCGCGGACATCGTGGAGACATCCAGAATGGAGGCGCTCCTGGAAAAATTCGGCGAGCGACTGGCAAGGCGCATCCTCACCGATCTGGAATGGGGGGATTACATGAAGAGCGCGGACAGGATGCGCTTCCTCTCCAAGCGCTTTGCCGCCAAGGAAGCATTTTCCAAGGCGGTCGGAACCGGATTGCGCCATCCCGTCACTTTCGGCAGGATTTCCGTGGTGAAGGACGAACTCGGCAAGCCTTCCTTCGCTTTCGACGAGGAGCTTTCCGCCTTTCTGGAATTTCGCGGCATCTCGAATCACCATCTCAGCATCAGCGACGAGAAGAGCGTAGCCTGCGCCTTCGTGGTTCTGGAGGGGAAATGATGGCGCTGGGTCCTGTGATGGTGGATGTGGCAGGTTTCGAGCTTTCCGCGGCGGAAAGAAACAGGCTCCTGCATCCGCTGGTGGGCGGAGTGATCCTGTTTTCGCGAAATTTTCAGTCCGTGGAGCAACTGAAGGCGCTTTGCTCCTCGATCCATGCCTTGCGTTCCCCGCCGCTCCTGATCGCGGTCGATCACGAGGGGGGGAGGGTGCAGCGCTTCAGGGAAGGATTCACCAGGATTCCGGCGATGCGTGAACTCGGGAAAATATGGGATCATCACCCAACCCGCGCGAAGCATCTGGCGAAGCAGACCGGCTTCGTGCTCGCGTCCGAACTTCGCGCCTGCGGGGTGGATTTCAGCTTCACTCCGGTGCTGGATGTCGATCACGGCAGGAGCGGGGTGATCGGGGACCGATCCTTCCATGGCGATCCGGAAGCGATCGCAACGCTCGCCCACAGCCTGATGACGGGCCTGAAGGAAGGCGGGATGGCCGCAGTGGGCAAGCATTTTCCCGGTCACGGTCATGTCGCGGCGGATTCCCATGTGGCGATTCCGGTGGACGAACGATCTTTCGAGGAGATCGATGAAAAGGACCTGTTGCCTTTCCGTCGCATGATTTCCTACGGACTTGCGGCTGTGATGCCCGCGCATGTGATCTATCCTGCGGTCGATTCGGCGCCGGCCGGATTTTCGAAAATCTGGCTGCAGGAAATCCTCCGCAATCGACTCGGCTTCGAAGGGGTGGTGTTCAGCGACGACCTCAGCATGGAAGGCGCATCGGTCGCGGGCGGGATCGTCGCCCGCGCGCAAGCCGCATTTGCGGCAGGTTGCGACATGGCCCTCGTCTGCAACGACCCTGATTCGGCGGAGGAATTGCTCATGGCGCTAAAGCGCGAAATTCCAGCGGTTTCGATGGCGAGGCTCGCCAGGATGCACGGCAGGCCGCATCCGAAGTCCTGGAACGAATTGAGGGAAGACGGAGATTATCTGGATGCGCTGCATCATGTCGCGCAAATCGGGGTCCAGGCCGGGGAGCTACTTCTGTAATGGGGCATCATCATCACGATCACGGTCATCATCACCATCATCATGACCATTCGCGCGCTTTCGGAATCGGCATCGCGCTCAATCTCGCCTTCGTCTTCGCCGAAGCCTTCTGGGGATGGACAAGCCATTCTCTCGCGCTTCTCGCGGACGCAGGTCACAATTTCGGCGACGTGCTGGCATTGCTTCTGGCATGGGGGGCTGCGATCCTCTCGAAGCGCATTCCTTCGGCGCGCTATACGTACGGATTCAGGAGTTCCTCGATTCTCGCCGGCCTGTTCAATGCGATCCTGCTGCTCGTCGTCACCGGAGGGATCATGTTCGAGGCCGCTTCCAGGATCGGGCATCCTGAAGCCGTGAACGGCAGCGTGGTCGCCTGGGTGGCGCTGTTCGGCTTCGTGGTCAACGTCTCGACCGCGCTGCTGCTGCGCCACGGAAGCCATGATCTCAATATCCGCGCAGCCTTCCTGCACATGGCGGCGGATGCCGCGGTCTCCCTCGGGGTCGCCTGCTCCGGCGTGCTCGTGGTCTATACGGGCGCGGGCTGGATCGATCCGGCGATGAGCCTTCTGGTTTCCATTGTCGTCATCTACGGCACCTGGGATCTCCTCAAGGATTCGATCGGGCTCGCCCTGGATGCGGTGCCGGAAGACATCGATCCTGCGGCCGTGCGCAAATATCTTGCAGCGCTTCCCGGCGTATCGGAAGTGCATGACCTGCACATCTGGGGAATGAGCACCACCGAAATCGCGCTCACCGCGCATCTCGTGATGCCGCAGGGCCATCCTGGAGATGCATTCCTCTCGGGCATTTCAGGTTATCTTCACGAAGCCTTCCACATCGGGCATGCGACGCTGCAGGTCGAGATGGGCGATCCCGCCCACCCCTGTCAGCTCGCGCCGGAGCATCTCGTATGAAATTCGATCTTCACTGCAGGAAATGCCCGCGCCTTTCCACTTTTCTCGACGAGGTGGGCAAGAATCATCCCGACTACCATGCAAGGCCGGTCGCGCCTTTCGGGGACGATCATCCTTCCCTGCTCGTGGTCGGGCTCGCGCCCGGAATGCATGGCGCCAATCGAACCGGCCGCCCTTTCACCGGGGACCATGCCGGAATCCTGCTCTACGAGACGCTCCATCGGCATGGATTTTCCTCGAGCCCGGTTTCCGGGCCGGGAGACGACCTTCGCCTTGTCGATTGCAGGATCACCAATGCGGTGAAATGCCTGCCTCCTGCCAACAAGCCGGAAACCTCCGAAATCCGGACCTGCAATGCCTATCTCTGTGCCGAAATCTCGGACCTGAAGGATGGGGCTGCGATCCTCGCGCTCGGCACCATCGCCCACAACGCGGTGCTGACTGCGATCGGAAAAAAGGCGAAGGATCATCCATTCGGTCACGGCAGGGTGCATGAAATCGGACGATGGATGCTCTACGACAGCTACCATTGCAGCCGTTATAATACCCAGACCAAGCGGCTCACCGCCGAAATGTTCGGGGAAGTGTTCGCGTCCATCAGGAATCATCTGGAGAAACAGGCATGCCCTATGTGAATGTCAGGCTCGCGGGCCAGCTCACCCGCGAGCAGAAAAAAAGGATCGCCGAGGAATTCACCGATACGCTGGAGCGCATCGCGGGAAAGCCCGCCTCCTATACCTATATTTCCTTCGACGAACTCGCCGACGAGAACTGGGCGATCGCGGGGAAGCTGCTCGACGAGGAATAACCTTGGACCTGAAGGCCTCGGCAGCTTCCCTTCCGCTCAAGCCGGGCGTCTACAGGATGATCGATGCGAGCGGCGTCGTCATTTATGTGGGCAAGGCGAGGGAACTCAGGCGCAGGGTTTCCTCCTATTTCCAGAAGAACGACCATTCGCCGAGAATCAGGCTGATGGTCTCCCAGATCGCCTCGATCGAGACCACCGTGACGAGAACCGAGGCGGAGGCGCTGATCCTCGAGAACAACCTCATCAAGTCGCTCTCGCCACGCTTCAACATCCTGTTCCGGGACGACAAATCCTATCCCTACATCCAGCTCACCGGACACGAGTTTCCGAGGCTCGCTTATTATCGCGGCGCCCTCGACAGGAAGCATCGCTTTTTCGGTCCCTATCCGAACGCATGGGCCGCGAAAGAGGCGATCCACCTCCTGCAGAAGATTTTCAAGCTCAGGACCTGCGAGGACAGCGTGTTTTCCAACCGTTCCCGCCCCTGTTTGCTGCACCAGATCGGGCGTTGCAGCGCGCCCTGCGTGGACCTGGTTTCGAAGGAATCCTACGCCGATGACGTGAAGGCAGCTTCATCCTTCCTGTCCGGCAGGCAGAACGAACTCCTCCAGGAACTCGCGGAAAAAATGAACCGGGCATCGGAGGCATTCGAATACGAAAAGGCGGCCCTCTACCGCGACCAGATGCAGTCCCTCAGAAGGGTGCAGGAGAAACAGTATGTTTCGAGCGCAAGCGAGGTCGATGTCGACGTGATCGCGGCAGAAGGGGAAGGGGGGGCGATCTGCGTGAACGTGGCGATGATTCGCGGCGGGCAGCATCTCGGGGACAAGAGTCATTTTCCGAAGAACGCGGAAGGAAGGGAGCTGGACGAGGTGATGGAGGCTTTTCTCGCCCAGCATTACCTTTCCTCTCCGGTGCCGCCAAGGCTCCTGATCGGCATCGAAGGAGAGTACGAAGCGCTTGCGGAAGCCCTGGGGCGGGAAGCGGGACACGAAGTGCTGATCCAGTGCGATCCGGTCGGGGAAAGAAGGGTATGGCTCGACATGGCGAAGGAAAACGCGCGCCTTGCGCTGTCCAGGAGGATCGGCGAGAAACTCACCCAGGAGGCGAGGCTGGAAGCCCTGCGCGATGCGCTCGATCTGGAGGAAATCCCTTCCCGGATCGAATGCTTCGACATCAGCCACACCATGGGGGAGGCGACCGTCGCTTCCTGCGTGGTCTACGACAGACTGGATCTGCAGAATTCGGAATACCGTCGCTACAACATCGAAGGAACGCCCGGAGACGATTACGGCGCGATGCGGATGGCGCTGGAGAAGCGCTACCGCAAGATCGCGAAAGGGGAAGGGATCCTGCCCGATCTCATCCTCATCGACGGCGGAAGAGGGCAGGTTGCGGTGGCGCGCGAAGTGCTGGCCGATCTCGGAATCGAGTCTGCCATGATCGGGATCTCGAAGGGGGAGGGCAGAAAGCCCGAAAACGACATGCTGGTTTTCCCGGACCGTGAAAAACCGTTACAATTGGGAAGAGACCATCCAGGCCTGCTGCTCGTCCAGAGAATCAGGGACGAAGCGCACCGCTTTGCGATCTCGGGACATCGCGCGAAAAGGGGGAAAGCCAGAACGACTTCCCGCCTCGAGGAAATCGAGGGCGTGGGAGCGAAGAGGAGGCAGAGCCTGCTCACCCGTTTCGGCGGACTGAAAGGGGTGCTCGCGGCGAGCATCGAGGATCTCGAACAGGCCGACGGAATCAGCCGCGCGCTGGCTGAAAAAATATACAGACACTTACACTGACGTGCCCTACACCATTCCCAATCTTCTCACCTGGCTCAGGATTCTCCTGATTCCGCTGGTCGTGGGCATGTTCTATTTTCCGGATACGCTGATGTCTTCGGCGCAAAAGAACCTGTTTTCGGCGCTGCTGTTCCTGTTCGCTGCGGTGACCGACTGGCTGGACGGTTATCTCGCACGCGCCCTGAAGCAGACTTCCGCATTTGGCGCTTTCCTCGACCCGGTCGCGGACAAGCTGATGGTGGCGGCGGCCCTCATCGTGCTGGTGAAACTCGGGCGCGCCAATGAAATCGTCGCCTTCATCATCATCGGCAGGGAAATCGCCATTTCCGCGCTTCGGGAATGGATGGCGAAGGTGGGGGATGCGGCAAGCGTCGCGGTTTCCATGCTCGGCAAGGTGAAGACCGCTTCCCAGATGGTGGCGATCCTGCTTCTGCTCTACGACGGAAATGCGGTGGGGATCGACAGCGAGTGGCTCGGCACCTGGCTCATTTATCTGGCCGCCATTCTCACGCTGATTTCGATGGCGTATTACCTCAAAATGGCTTTCGGCAGCAGGGGGAGTTGACAATGCTCCAGAAATCCTTATAATGGCGACTTCTTGCAGCGACGCGGGAATAGCTCAGTGGTAGAGCACAACCTTGCCAAGGTTGGGGTCGCGAGTTCGAACCTCGTTTCCCGCTCCAAACCTGCTTCATCGTTTGGATTCTTTTCGCTGTAATCGATCCTGGTTTCTTCCTGATTGATTTCCATTTTTTGAATTCTCCGCTCGGACTGCATGCTTTTCTTTTCGCGGCGACAACGGGCATACGCTGAGCCTTTCAGAGTAGCGCGTTAAATTGGTGTTGCTGTATTTCTGGGCGATCTGGTGCGCGCCGTGCAGGGAGAGAATTCCCGGGCTTGCAGACCTCTGCAATCCGCACAGGAAAGATCTCGCCGTAATCGGTATTGAGGTGGGATACAGAGAAAATCGGGTTGCATGCAGCTAAAATGGCACAACAAAACGATTCCAAAAATGCACCATCAAATAATCAGATGGTTACGCAAAAAATAGGGGCCAAAAACCGCAAAGCAACTGGTTTTTGTCAAAGATGGGGTAAATCCGGGCTATCGGGATCCTTGCCCCGGCATATCCAGCTTCCTTTCGAACTCATTCCTTGTCACGGGAGGGGAAAAATAGAATCCCTGAATGTAATCGCTTCCGAAGGCTTGCATGAGATCGAGCTGATCTTTCGTTTCGACTCCCTCTGTGACGATTTTCATGCCGAGCTTTCCCGCCATCAGGATGATCGCTTCAACGAGCTCCCTGGTGCCATCGCTGTCGATCCTGTTCACGAAGGATCGGTCTATTTTGATGAAATCGATCGGGAACTCGTTCAGACAGGAGAGCGCGGAAAGGCCCGTTCCGAAATCGTCGATCGATATCTCGACACCTGCGGCATGGCACATGCAGAGTCTGTTTTTGACGATGTCTGCATTCCGGATCAAAAGGCCTTCCGAAATTTCGATATTGATGCTGCCGGGAGGAAGACTCGAATCAATCAAATCGCCGACCCAGTCGAATCCCTCTTCCCGGTCGAACTGTGTCGGAGAAATGTTGACCCCGACGTGAATGACAGCGCCGAATTTTTTCCGCCATTGCTGGATGGAAGAGATGACTTCCCGCATCACCCAGTTCCCGATTTCCACAATAAACCCGGATTCTTCAGCCAGCGGAATGAAGATGTCGGGACTGACCATGCCCCTGGATGGATGCGCCCAGCGTAAAAGTGCCTCCGCCTTGACGGTGCCATCATCCGGAATTCCGATGATGGGTTGGTAGTAAACCTCCAGTTCCCCTCTGGAAAGAGCCTGTCTCAACTCGTTGCCGAGCAACATTTTCTCTCGCACCTTCGTCTGCATGGATGTGTGGTAGAAGCTTAGCCGGTTGCGCCCGTGCTGCTTGGCGGCATACATGGCCTGATCCGCATGTTTCATCAAATCTTCGGTGTTGTCGGCGTCGGCCGGATAGATTGCGATCCCGATGCTGGCGGAAATGAATCCTTCGATATTTTCTCCCATTGTGAAACGATGAGACAGGGAATGGAGTATGGCGTGGGCAATCTTTTTGATTTTTCCCCGGTCCGAGAATTTCTGCACAATGACCGTGAATTCGTCGCCACCTATACGGGCCACCGTGTCCGATTCCCTTATGCAGCGGATGATGCGCTGGGCCGCTTCCTTCAGCAGGATATCTCCCTTGGCATGCCCCAGTGTATCGTTGATCTCCTTGAAATGGTCGAGATCGATGAAAAGCAGCGCAAGCGGCATGCCCGCCCGATCCGCAATCCTCATCTGCTGCTTGAGGCGGTCCAGGAAAAGACGCCGGTTGGGGAGATCGGTCAGGACGTCATAATTCGCCTGTTTCCAGATCAACCCTTCTCGCTTGACCCTGTGGGTGATGTCACGGAACTGCGCGACATGTCTGAAGACATTCCCGTCCCCATCCTTGAGGACGCCGATGTTGCAAAGCAGGGTTTGCTGCGATCCATCCTTGCGATAATCCCGGATTTCCCCCTGCCAGTTTCCACGGGCCAATAGCGCCTCCGACATCTCCTCGAATAATTCCCGGCCGTT
>JABEVD010000086.1 GCA_013044025.1 Burkholderiales bacterium | reverse complement strand
GGGCGAGCCTGTTGCGCGGCATTTTCCTCGAGCGGGAGCGTATCGCCAATCATCTGGGAGATCTCGGCGCGCTCGGCAATGATGCAGGTTTTTCCTTCGGGCTCGCGCAGTTTTCCACCCTGAAGGAGGAGATGCTGCGCGCCAATAAAACCCTGTTCGGTCATCGCTATCTCATGGACCGGATCGTTCCGGGCGGCGTTTCCTGCGATCTCGACGATTCCGGGCGGGAAATGCTGCGCGAGGAAGCCGGAAAATTGCGCAGGAAGGTGCGAGACCTCAGGGAAATCTACATGGATCACACCGGACTGCAGGACCGCTTCATGACCACCGGCAGGGTGGGGGCTGCGCTTGCCGCAAGGCTGGGCCTTTCCGGTCTTGCAGGCAGGGCGAGCGGGATCTGCCGCGATCTGAGGGCCGATCACCCCGCGCCCCCTTACGCAGGATTGGCGTTTACCAAAGCCTGTGAGCGGGGAGGGGATGTCGCTGCGAGGGTGCTGGTGCGTTTCGGGGAAATCGAATCTTCGCTCGATCTCTGTCTCGCCATGCTGGAAAAAATCGGGCCCGGTGAAATCCTCGCGGAATTGCCGATGGCGTCCGGGTTCGGGGCGGGATGGGTGGAAGGATTCAGGGGGGAGGTGTTTGTCGCCGTCGAGGCCGAAGCCGGGATCCTTCGCCGCGTCCATGCGCACGATCCTTCCTGGCAGAACTGGCCGGTTCTGGAGCATGCGGTGATCGGCAACATCGTTCCCGATTTTCCGCTCATCAACAAGTCCTTCAACCTGAGCTACAGCGGGCACGACCTATAGGGGCAAAATGTACAGGATACTGAAGGAAATCATCCGGAACGGGATCAGGACGGAAAGGGCGCCGGAGCCCGATCCCTACCTGAAAACAGGGGAAGGTGCGCTCGACGAAAAAACGCTTGCCACGCTCGGTGGGGCCTTGTCCATCCGTCATGTCGACGCGGGTTCCTGCAACGGCTGCGAACTCGAAATCCATGCGCTCAACAATCCATTTTATGCGCTGGAAAATCTCGGCATCCAGTTCGTGGCAAGCCCCCGTCATGCCGACATGCTGCTCGTCACGGGACCGGTCTCGAAGCACATGGAAGAAGCCCTGAGACTCACCTATGAAGCGATGCCGGAGCCGCGGCTGGTCGTCGCCCTTGGCGATTGCGGCAGGGACGGCGGCGTGTTCTGCAAAAGGGGGAATTACGCCTGCGCGGGCGGCGTCTCGCAGGTGGTTCCGGTCGACGTGATGGTTCCGGGGTGCCCACCGGAACCCGAAGCGATCCTGCAGGGGATTCTCACTGCGACGAAGCCTTGAGCAGGGATTCCAGGTCCTTTTTCATTTCCGCAGGTTTTTCCCCGTATTTCATGTAAAGGCGCAGATGGCCTTGCGGATCGAACACGAAGCTGCCCGCGGTATGGTCCATGGCATAGTTCCTCATGTCGTCCTCGATCTGCACCTTCCGGTAAACTGCATGGAATTCGTCCGCGATTTTTTTCGTTTCCGCCGCATTTCCCCTCAGCCCGATGAAGGAAGGGTCGAAGGAGGGGACGTATTTCTTCAGGATGGCGTCGGTGTCGCGATCCGGATCGATCGTGACGAAAATCACCTGCACCTTCGATGCATCCTGCCCCATCATTTTCCTCGCCTGTGCGAGATCGGTAAAAGTGGTGGGGCAGACGTCGGGGCAATGGGTATAGCCGAAGAAGAGAACGACATCACGTCCCGTGAAGTCGGAAAGCTGCCTGATTTTTCCGTCGAAATCGGCCATGCGGAAATTTTTTCCGTAATCGGCCCCGGAGAGGTCGTGCGGGGGAACGAAATCCAGCGGATCTTTCGGCGGCTGTTTGCGGCTGCTGCAACCTGCGAATGCGGCGAGCACCATCGTGATCAAAACGAGTTTGCGCATCGTGAATGTCCCGTATCCAAAACCGGATTTTAACCCTGATTGGGCTCAAGAAACACCGAGATACTGTCGATATGATGCCAATTATGTAATAATCCACTTCATGAATACGCGAAATCTCTATGACAAACTTTGGGAAAGCCATGTCGTCAGGCAGGAAAGCGACGGCACGGCCTTGCTTTACATCGACCGGCACCTCGTCCACGAAGTGACGAGCCCGCAGGCATTCGAGGGGCTGCGTCTTGCAGGAAGGCGTCCATGGCGCGTGGGATCGGTGCTGGCGGTGGCCGATCACAACGTGCCGACGGTGGGCAGGGAAAGCGGGATCCTGGATCCGGTGTCCCGCCTTCAGGTCGACACCCTGGATGCCAATTGCGAGGAATTCGGCATCCAGGAATTCAGGATGGACGACGTGCGCCAGGGAATCGTGCACGTGGTGGGGCCGGAACAGGGGGCGACCCTGCCCGGCATGACGGTGGTTTGCGGGGATTCCCATACCAGCACCCATGGCGCTTTCGCAGCGCTCGCCTTCGGTATCGGCACTTCGGAAGTCGAGCATGTGCTCGCCACCCAGTGCCTGCTTTCCAAGAAATCGAAGTCCATGCTGGTGAAGGTGGAGGGGAATCTTCCGAAAGGCGCCACCGCCAAGGACATCGCCCTTTTCGTGATCGGCAAGATCGGCACGGCGGGCGGAACCGGATACGCGATCGAATTTGCCGGAAGCGCCATCCGGCATCTTTCCATGGAAGGCAGGATGACGCTCTGCAACATGGCCATCGAAGCGGGCGCAAGGGCCGGAATGGTCGCGGTCGACGAAAAGACCGTCGAATATTTCAGGGGAAGGCCTTTTGCGCCTTCCGGAGAAATGTGGGAGGCGGCTTGCGCCTACTGGCGCACGCTCACGAGCGACGAGGGCGCGCATTTCGATGCGGTGGTGCAGATCGACGCGGCGCAAATCAGGCCGCAAGTGACCTGGGGAACTTCTCCGGAGATGGTGGTTGGTATCGACGGGCAGGTTCCTGATCCGGCTTCCGTTTCCGATGCGGTGAAAAAGAGCGGCATGGAGAAGGCGCTCCAATACATGGGGCTGGAAGCGGGCATGGCGATTTCGGACGTTCCCGTCGACAAGGTGTTCATCGGCTCCTGCACCAATTCCAGGATCGAGGATCTGCGGGCTGCGGCCGCGATCGCGAAGGGGCGTCATGTCGCTTCCTCGGTGAAGCTCGCCATGGTGGTGCCGGGTTCGGGGCTCGTGAAGAAAATGGCGGAAGCGGAAGGGCTCGACAGGATCTTTCTGGACGCAGGCTTCGAATGGCGCGAACCGGGTTGTTCGATGTGCCTTGCCATGAACGACGACAGGCTCTCTCCCGGCGAGCGCTGCGCTTCCACTTCGAACCGCAATTTCGAGGGAAGACAGGGCGCGGGCGGCAGGACGCATCTGGTGAGTCCGGAAGTCGCGGCCGCTGCTGCGATCGCAGGCCATTTCATCGATCCGGAGGCGCTCCAATGAAGGCATTTGACCGCATCGACGGACTGGTCGTCCCGCTCGATCGTCCCAACGTCGATACCGACGCGATCATCCCGAAGCAGTTCCTGAAATCGATCAGGAGGAGCGGCTTCGGTCCCAATCTTTTCGACGAATGGCGCTATCTTGATCACGGCGAGCCGGGCATGGACAACAGCCTGCGCCCGGTGAATCCGGATTTCGTGCTCAACCGGCCGAGATACCATGGCGCCCAGATCCTGCTCGCCAGGGAGAATTTCGGCTGCGGTTCTTCCCGCGAGCATGCTCCCTGGGCGCTCGAGGATTACGGATTCCGCGCAATCATCGCGCCTTCCTTCGCGGACATCTTTTTCAACAATTGCTTCAAGAACGGCCTGCTGCCCATCGTGCTTGATGCGGGCATCGTGGACAGGCTGTTTGCCGGGACGGAAGCGAACGAGGGATACCGCCTCACGGTGGACCTTCCTTCGCAGACCATTCGCACGCCGCAGGGCGAGGAGTTTTCCTTCGAGGTGGATCCTTTCAGGAAGCATTGCCTCATCGAAGGGCTGGACGACATCGGGCTGACGCTGATCCATGCGGAGGAGATCCGCGCCTTCGAGGAGAAGAGAAAGGCGGAGCAGCCCTGGCTTTTTATCGGGAACGGAAAATGAAAATAGCGGTTTTGCCCGGAGACGGAATCGGGCCGGAGATCGTGGCTCAGGCGGTCAAGGTCCTGGAAGTGCTCTCGAAAGAGGGAAGGAATGTCGAACTCGAATACGGGGAGATCGGCGGAGCGGGATACGATGCTGCAGGAGACCCTTATCCCGCCGCCACCTCGAAGCTTGCGCATGAAGCCGATGCGGTATTGCTCGGCGCGGTCGGTGGGTATCGTTACGACACGCTGCCGAGGCCGATGCGTCCCGAGCAGGGGCTGCTCAGGATCAGGAAGGATCTGGGCCTTTTCGCCAACCTGCGTCCCGCCTCGGTCTATCCGGAACTCGCCAGCGCGTCCACTTTGCGTCCCGATGTGGTCGCAGGCCTCGATATCCTGATCCTCAGGGAACTCACCGGAGACATCTATTTCGGGCAGCCGAGAGGCTTGCGCCGCACCGTGG
Source organism: Burkholderiales bacterium (assembly GCA_013044025.1). Lineage (GTDB taxonomy): Bacteria > Pseudomonadota > Gammaproteobacteria > Burkholderiales > JABEVD01 > JABEVD01. Next base: position 3,748 of record JABEVD010000086.1, on the reverse strand, counting down.
ACGGCGAGCGCGAGGGATACGACACCATGTTGTATTCCGAGTCCGAAATCGCCAGGATCGCGCATGTCGGATTCCGCGCCGCGATGAAGCGCGGCAGGCGACTGTGTTCGGTGGACAAGGCGAACGTGCTGGAAACCAGCGTGCTCTGGCGCGAAGTGGTGACGGAGATCGCAAAGGAATATCCTGAGGTCGAGCTCTCCCACATGTACGTGGACAATGCGGCGATGCAGCTCGTCAGGAACCCGCGCCAGTTCGACGTGATGCTGACCGGCAACATGTTCGGGGACATCCTTTCCGACGAGGCTTCGATGCTCACCGGATCGATCGGCATGCTTCCTTCCGCATCGCTGGATGCCCATTCCAAGGGGCTTTACGAGCCGATCCACGGCTCGGCACCGGACATCGCAGGCCAGAATGTCGCCAATCCGCTTGCGACCATTCTTTCCGTTGCGATGATGCTGCGCTATTCTTTCGACGACGAGGAAGGCGCGCAAAGAATCGAGAATGCGGTGCGAAAGACGCTTGCTGACGGCTATCGCACGACCGACATTTTCCAGGAAGGAATGAAAAAGGTCGGCACCAAGGAAATGGGCGACGCTGTTGCCGCCAGACTTTAAGAAGGACGAGTAGATGAGCAAGAAATTCGATGTAGCGGTGCTGGGCGCGACCGGCGCGGTGGGTGAAACCATGCTGTCAATCCTGGAGGAAAGGAAATTCCCGGTCGGGGAGATTTACCCGCTCGCTTCCTCGCGCTCCGCCGGAAGCAAGGTGAAATTCAACGGCAGGGAAGTGACGGTACTCGACGTGGCCGATTTCGATTTTTCGAAGGCGCAGATCGGGCTGTTTTCCGCAGGAGGGAGCGTTTCGGCGGAATATGCGCCGAAGGCGGCCGCAGCGGGATGCGTGGTCATCGACAATACCGCCCATTTCCGTTATGAAGACGACATTCCGCTCGTCGTGCCCGAAGTCAATCCGCATGCCATCGCGAATTACAAGACGCGAGGGATCATCGCCAACCCAAACTGCTCGACCATCCAGATGCTGGTGGCATTGAAGCCGATCCAGGATGCGGTCGGAATCTCCAGGATCAATGTCGCGACCTATCAGGCGGTTTCCGGAACGGGCAAGGAGGCGATCGACGAACTCGCACGCCAGAGCGCGGACCTCATGAACCTGCGCGAAGTGAGCTGCGAGGTCTATCCGAAGCGGATCGCTTTCAATGTTCTCCCGCATATAGATGTTTTCATGGAAAACGGCTATACAAAAGAAGAAATGAAAATGGTCTGGGAAACCAGGAAAATCATGGAAGACGATTCGATCATGGTGAATCCCACTGCGGTTCGCGTGCCGGTCTTCTATGGCCATTCCGAAGCCGTTCATATCGAAACCAGAAAGAAGCTGACTGCGGAAGCGGCCACGGAACTCCTGAAAAATGCGCCGGGAGTGGTGGTGCTCGACGAACGCGCGCCGGGCGGATATCCCACGCCTGCCACCGAAGCGGCGGGCCGCGATCCGGTCTTTGTCGGCAGGATCAGGGAGGATATCTCCCATCCGATGGGACTGGATTTGTGGGTGGTGAGTGACAATGTGAGAAAGGGCGCAGCCCTGAACAGCATCCAGATTGCCGAGATTTTGATTGAAAAATATCTGGGTTAAGAGATAATAGGGTGCTGCGAGTCACATTAGGCCGATATCAATTTTCCCAGGCGAAGGCCCTGTTCATGATAAGAACGCTGCTTAAAGTCTTGCTGCTGGTCGGGTTCGGGTTGTCTTCCGGTTTGGCGGAAGCCGCAGGGCTCGGAGAATTGAAGGTGATTTCCGCATTGGGGCAGCCGCTCCGGGCGGAAATCGATCTGGTTTCCCTCAAGGAAGACGAAAAAGCTTCCCTCGATGTGCACATCGCGCCCCCCGCCGTCTTTCAAACGGTCGGCGTCGAATACAATCCGCTGCTTCCAAAGGTCAAGGTGAGCATCGCGAGACATCCGGACGGAAGGCCCTACATCCGGATGGAATCCTCCGAAATCGTCAATGATCCATTCCTGGACGTCATCATCGAGCTTTCCTGGACTTCCGGCCAGTTGCGGCGCGAATACACCATGCTGTTCGATCCGGTGGAATATCCGAAGATGTCCGCAACGGTGTCCCCGCCGAGATCCCATCCTGAAAGCCCCCTCTCGAAGCCGGTTCCCCTTGCTGCGCCCGCTGCGCCGCATCAGCCTGCCAATGCCGTCAGGGTGAAGCCTGGCGACACGCTGAGCAAAATCGCGAGAGAAGTGAAGCCGCAGGAAGTGACTCTGGAACAGATGCTGGTCGGACTTTTCGAAGCCAATCCCCAGGCATTTTCCGGTCAAAACATGAATCGCCTCGAATCCGGTCAGATCCTGCGCGTGCCTTCCGCAGCGGATCTCGCGCAGATCGATCCGCATGACGCGGAAAAGACGGTTCGCGTGCAGTATGTGGACTGGAATGCTTATCGCCAGAAACTCGCGACTGCGGCGGTTTCGAGGGGAGGCAAGCTGAGTCGCAGCGCTTCGGGCAAGATCACCGCGGCCGCCGAGAGCCGCGCGCCCGAACTCGCCGTCCAGCACAAGGAAGTGCTGAAACTTTCCAAGGGAGGCGCAGGCAGCGCCACCACGAAGGCTGAAGAACAGGCTGCAAAGGTCAAGGCGCTGAAGAACGAGAGCGAGCGCATCCTGAAGCTCGAAAAGAACATTCAGGACATGAACAAGCTGCTCGAGATGAAGAAGAAGGAAATGGCGAAGAAGGCGCCGGTCAAGCTGGCCAGGCCGCTGACAGCGCCCAAGCCTGCCATTCAGGAATCCTTCTTCCACGAAATGCTGCACAATCCGGTGATGCTGGGCGCGCTGGGCGGAGCGGTGATCGGTCTCGGCGGACTGGCATTGTGGATGGTGCGCGGCAGGAGGAAGGCGGCTGAAATTCCCTTCGAGGAAATGGATCGGGAAGGGCCTTCGTTCAGACCGGAAAAGCCGACCACTGAAGTTCCGGATCGCCTGAGGCTGAAAGCTGCGGGCCTCGAAGCCACCGAGATGGGAGAATCGGATTCCATCGAGGAAGCGAGACTTTATTTCGCTTATCGGCGTTATGCGCAGGCGAAGGAAATCCTGGATGAAATCCTGAAAGCTTCTCCTGCCAGCTTCGAAGCCTATCTGCTGCTCATGAAGGTGCATGCGGTCACCAACGAGAAGGGACCCTTGCAGGAAGTGGCGCAACGCCTGAAGGCGGCTTCTCCGCCGGAAGACGTCTGGGAGCGCGCGATGGAAATCGGTTTCACCGCCGATCCCAAGAATCCGCTTTATGCGGGCGCGGTGAAGGAAGCGCCCGAGCAGCGTCCTGCCGAGATCGATCTTTCCGAGCCGCACAAGGACAGCCTGGATTTCGATCTCGACTTCGGCAATGCGTCGGGCGGCGCTGCGCAAGCGCCGGCCGCGGCGGCAACGGATACCGCGCTCGATTTCGACATGTCCCAGTTCTTTGGCGAGGAAGCCAAGTCCGAGAAGGAATCCTCCGGCGTCGACTTCGATTTCTCCTCCCTGATGGGCGAGGAGGAAAAGCCTTCGCAGCAGGAAGCGGATCTCTTCGCAGCCCCTGCGGAAGAGGCAAAGCACGAAATCGATTACGATTTCTCCTCGATGTTCGGGGAGGAACCCGCCCAGGTTGCCGAAGCCGTTCCGGTGATGGAAGAAGCGGCGCCGAAACTGCAGGAAGCGCCGAAACCGGAGGAGGCGCC
>JABEVD010000013.1 GCA_013044025.1 Burkholderiales bacterium | reverse complement strand
TCCCACATCAAGACCGACGAAGTCAGGCACTATGCCAAATTCAGGCGCCTTTTCAACGAACACAACGACCTGGAACGGCAAGGATTTTTTCCTGTGTTCAGGGTCATCCGCGAGCGCATGCTGGAAATCCGGGGTGAGGACGGCTATATCGCCTTCAAGCATGCCTATCTTGGCCGCTCGAAAAATCCCGAAAATCTCGAAGCGGAATGGAAGACATTCAGAATCAGCCTCAAATCCCTCGTTCTCGAACATTATCCATTCAGAATGGCGGTCGAAATGCTGCTCTCGCCCCTGCCGATTTCATCCCGAATCAGGAAGCCGATCGAACGATTGCTGACCGGATCGGCGAAATTCGCGGTTTCAGGCCTCTCCCGCCTCGACAGAATATCCCTATCCTGACAATGAACGGCACGTCACGCTTCGAAGCGCAACAAAGGGCGGACGAGATCCGCATCTTCAGAAAGGAACTCGCTCGCCTCGAGGCCGAAGGGATCGTCGAAGCCGGGGACGAAAAATTCGAAGCTATCTTCCGCCATCACGATCAAATTCTGTCTCACCTTGCCCGCTCCTTCGACGTGGATCGCGACATTCGGTCCAGGCAGCTTTCGTGGGGAATGAAGATCGCATCCTTTCTCGGCGCACTAGCGCTCGCTGCCAGCGCATTCTTTCTTTTCCACCAGTTCTGGGGCGGATTATCCGACACGACCCAGGTATTGATCCTGATCGCGGCCCCCCTTCTGTTCTTCTCTGCAACCATGAAGATCAGGGAGAAGGATACGACCGGGTATTTCACCAAGCTCGCAGCGATGGTGACTTTCGCCTGCTTCGTGCTCGACATTTCCATGCTCGGACAGATCTTCGACCTCACCCCTTCCGACAAGGCGCTGCTCCCGTGGGCGGCCCTCGCCTTCCTGCTCGCCTATTCCTGCGATCTGAGACTGCTGCTCGCAGCGGGAATCGTCTGCATCGCAGCCTTCATCGCGGCAAGATTCGGCACCTGGGGAGGATTGTACTGGCTCGATTTCGGCAGCCGCCCCGAGAATTTCATTCCTGTCTCTGTCATCCTGTTCTTCTTTCCGCAGTTTTTCTCCCACGAGGACCGGCCGGAATTCCCCCCGATCTACCGGGTTTTCGCGATCCTTTTCTGCCTCCTTCCCATGCTGGTCCTGTCCAGTTGGGGAAATGGAAGCTATCTCGAATGGGATTCGAAATCCGTCGAACATTTTTACCAGCTCGCAGGATTCGCAGTGAGCGCAATTCTCGTCTGGGCAGGGCTGCGCAGGCAATGGGTGGAAGTGGTGAATACAGGCGTCGTGTTCTTCGCGATCTTCCTCTATACGAAATTCTACGATTGGTGGTGGGATCTCTTTCCCAAATATCTTTTTTTCCTGGTGGTCGGCCTCACTGCCGTTCTGTTCCTCTTCATCCTGAAAAGGTTGAGGGAATCCGCGAGGAGCGCGCAATGAAAAGAATCACGATCGCAGGAATCGCGCTCATCCTCTTCACCAATGCATTCGTTCTTCTCGGCGTCGCATGGAACCGCTCCGGCACACCGGAGAGCGAACTATCCCTCACTCAGCGCGAACTGCACCGGTCATCCAGTCCCGAGAACAGCGGCTTGTCCCTTTCATTGAACTGGCGAGTTGCCGGAGCCTATCCCGGCTTTTCGGGCGGAAGCCCGCAATGGCTCGACCGGACCAGGATGAAATCCCTTGGCTTCGGTGAAAATCGCCGCAACAACGCATCCAGGGAAATTCTTGTCGTTCTCGAACTGGACGGAGAAGCCTACAGAAACTCCCTTGCCAGAGCGGAAGCGCTGGCGAAGGAAGAAGAAGCGAAGCTCGCATCAAACCCGGAAAACAAAATCCAGCAGTCTGTCGCGAAAAACGCCCGCCTCATGGCGGAAAACGAAAAACTCCGCAACAGCCGCCTGTTCGCAGTGGACGCAGGAGCGAACCTCGATTCCTTGAGGGGAAAATACCCGGACCGTCGCAGCTACGCCATCGTTCACGCGAGAGCAAGGCAATGGATGAACGGAAAGGGAGGCGGATATCTGGACAATGCGAACGCATCGATCCACGTTCCATTGGAATTCCGCCCAATTTTCAAAAGCCAGGATTTCGTAGCCGAAATCGCTTTCGGCAGGAGACTGGAACCATGGCTGGTCAGCGCAAAAAACTAATGCAGCGTCGCGATGTATTGCGCAAGCGCATCGATCTGTGAATCGGTGAGCGCCCCGCCTCCGCGAGCAGGCATGTAACCCATGTTCCAGCCGAAAGTCCCCCCTTCCCGGATGTGGGAGGAAATGAGGGGAGCAGCCTTCGAGTCGCTCCCGTACCTCACCCCGACTTCCCTCCATCCCGGACCTGCAAGCCTGTCGTCCATCTTGTGGCAGGAAACGCAATTGCCGAGAGAGGCGAGTTTCATCGCTTCGTCCCGGGTGAGAACGGCTGGCAACTTCCCGCTTTTTTCCGCGCCCGGCGGCTTCCCGTCGAATTTGCTTCCGCAGGCGGCAAGAATTGCCAGCAGGGAAAATGCGAGAAATCGTGACATGAGGACTCCTTGGCCAAATTTTCAGATTATTGGCGCAAAGAGGAGAGCTTGCAAGCATCAGATCCAGGAAAGGATGTGCGGAGGCTTTCTGGAGGTTGCCGGAGTTTCTCCTTGCGGATATCCCAGAATGATCGGAGCGATCGGCCGATATTCCGCAGGAATGCCGATCGAGGATTTTACTTCCGGAATTTCCAGCGCGGGCAGAGCAGAACCGATGACGCAGGAACCGATTCCCCATGCGCAGGCGGCCAGCATCAGGTTTTCCGCCGCAAGCCAGCAGTCCGCATCGACGAAAGGTCCGGAATGCTTCGACGAAATCACCAGAAGCGTCCCCGCGCCGTGAAAGATGTCGAAATCAGGGCTTGCGTCGACGACTCTTCCGGATCGGTGCAGCCTCTCGAAAAATATCGGCTTCGCCAGATCGGAAATCTTCTTCAGAAGATCCCTGTCATGAATCAGGGAAAATGCCCATGGTTCCTCGTGCATCGCGGTCGGGGCGAGAATCGCCGCATCCAGCAGCTTCTTCAGGGCATCCCGGTCGAGCATCCTGCCGGAATACGCTCTCACCGAGCGGCGGGATTTCAGGACTTTCAGGAACTCTTCCGTTTTTTCATTCATAATCATGCACATGAATCACCTCTCGAATCCGCGCAGTTCGATCCAGGCATCGAACGACGAATCGCGCTCCTTTCTGTTTAGCAGAGCATGGCGAAATGACAAGATTCCGTTACGAATCCCTCCTTGAATTTCCGCATGCAGGCCGCATATCAGCGTTATCGAATACTGGAGAAAACATCATGGGCGAATCGCTGCATCTCGTCTGCCCGCACTGCAATGCGATCAACCGCGTCCCTTCCGCAAGGGTCGGTCAATCCCCGAATTGCGGCCAATGCCACAAACCGCTCTTCGAAGGACATCCGCTGGAACTCGATTCCGGGAACTTCGAAAGGCACATCCTGAAAAACGATATCCCGGTCCTGGTCGACTTCTGGGCGCCCTGGTGCGGCCCATGCAGGATGATGGCGCCCCAGTTCGTGAAAGCTGCGAATCGGCTCGAACCGCATTTCAGGCTAGCCAAGCTGGATACGGAAGCCTTCGGCGAGATCGGCGCAAGACACGGCATCCGCAGCATTCCGACCATGGTGCTGTTCAGAAACGGACGAGAAATTGCAAGACAATCCGGCGCGATGAGTGCGGAAGACATCGTTCGCTGGGTTCATTCGGCTGCAAGGTGATTGTGCTCGGCGCGGGCCTCGACTAGAATCCGCAAAATGGAAAATCTGGTCGGCTATTGCGCAGCGATTCTCACCACGACGGCCTTCATTCCGCAGGCATGGAAATCGTGGAAGACTCGCGATCTTTCGGGAATCTCGCTTCCCATGTACGCGCTTTTCACCATGGGCGTCGCGCTCTGGCTCGCCTACGGGATCGAGATTTCCAGCATCCCCGTGATCGCGGCGAACGGCATCACGCTGCTGCTCGCATCGGTCGTGCTTTTCCTCAAGATCTCGGCCAGGTGACTTCGATCTTCTCGCAGTTCGCGATATCGCCCAGAGCAGCCTCAGCAGGATCCTGACCGCAAAGAGCGAGCGCGGCGAGAATGGGGTTTTCATGGCTCACCGCGAGGATGGTTCCTCCGGAATGCCGCTCCGCCATCTCGTCCATGAAATCCTTCACCCTTTGCATTTCATCGAAAAAGGATTCTCCGCCGGGAGGACAGAATCCTGCAGGATCGTTCCTCACCAGATCGTTGAATTCCTGCACGGACCTGCCGTCCATGCCGGACTTTCTTTCGTTGATCCTGGAATCCACCCTGAATTCTCCGCCATTCAGGAGGATGGATGCGGTTTGTTGCGCGCGGGGAAATTCGGAAGCATAGGCGCAGGAAAGCTCGATCCCGGACAACAGATCGCGCGCTCCCTGCGCCTGCACTCTGCCCGTATCGGTCAGATTCACGATGCGGGAAGGATCGTCGCTGATCTGCCTCGCTACATTCGCCTCGCTCTGCCCGTGGCGAAAATAAAGGATCCTTACGCCAGCTTGCCGTGGCATTGCTTGTATTTCTTTCCGGATCCGCACGGGCAGGGATCGTTCCGACCGACCTTCTCGCCTATCCTGACGAAAGGCTGGTGCTCTTCCTTCCCTTCTGCTGCGTCGTCGGCGAGCGCCTCGTCGAAATCGGCATGCTGGTAGCGGACGTTGGATACCGCTTGCGGCGCCTCGTAGGCCTCCACATCCTGCTGGCTCCTGATCTGGACGGTGATCAGGATCTGCGTGACCTCCGCCTTGATCGAATCGAGCATCGCGGAAAAAAGCTCGAATGCCTCCCGCTTGTATTCCTGCTTGGGATCCTTTTGCGCATAGCCCCTGAGATGGATACCCTGGCGCAGATGATCGAGCGCGGAAAGGTGCTCGCGCCAGTGGGTGTCCAGGCTCTGCAGCATCATCACGCGCTCGTAGCCGCGCATGAGTTCCTCTCCGGTGAGGGCCGCCTTCTGCACGCAAATCTCATCCGCCTTGGCGAAAACACGTTCCCTGAACGCATCCTCGTGAAGATCGCGCTCTTCCTCGAGCCATTTCGAAATCGGCAGATCGAGCTGGTATTCCGCCTCCAGCGCCTTCTCCAGCCCGGCCACATCCCATTCCTCTTCCATGCTGCCGGGAGTAATGTACTGGCTGATCAGGCTGTCGAGAACGTCGCGGCGCATCGCATTGATCATCTCCGAAATGTCCTTCGCTTCCAGCAGCTCGTTCCTCTGCTGGTA
>JABEVD010000085.1 GCA_013044025.1 Burkholderiales bacterium | reverse complement strand
CGACTATGGTCAGGCTATTGAGGCACCGCCAGACGAAAGGGGCGGAAACAGATAGGCTTGACCTGTGGAAGATGGGATCCTGTTCTCTACTCTACCCACCTCTGACCCCGCCTCTTTTTGGAAAACAATTTCAGAACAAGGCTCTTGGTCGAGATAGAACAGCGGTTCGGATGACGAACTTTGAATTGCGGCAAGTTCAAATGGGTGGATTACCTATATTGTCTCATATAATCATTATGTTGTTATGTTTCTATGTCCTGGGCGCGGATCCCGGGATTTTGTTTGTTCTGACAGAATGTGCTTTGGCGCATTCCTGGCATGCCGGAAAAGAAAAATGGCTTAGGGGTGAGCCTAAGCCATTGATATCTGGTGGGTCGTGACAGGATCGAACTGTCGACAAACGGATTAAGAGTCCGCTGCTCTACCGGCTGAGCTAACGACCCGATATTTGCTGGGGTGGTAGGTCGTGCCAGATTCGAACTGGCGACCAACGGATTAAAAGTCCGCTGCTCTACCGACTGAGCTAACGACCCCCTGCAGCAAAGACGATGATTATACATCATCGGCGCTTTCTGTCAATCCGGGATGTAGCGCGTCGGATCGGGAAGCCCCGCCTCGACGAAGCCTTTTTTCCTTAGGCGGCAGGAATCGCATTTTCCGCAAGCGCGTCCTGCGGAGTCGGCCTGGTAGCAGGAAACCGTGAGCGAATAATCCACCCCCAGTGAAGTCCCGAGTGTCGCGATTTGCGCCTTGGTGAGATGGATGAGCGGCGCGTGGATGGAAAGCTTTTTGCCTTCCACGCCCGATTTGGTTGCGAGATTGGCCATCCTTTCGAAGGATTCGATGTATTCGGGGCGGCAGTCCGGGTAGCCTGAATAGTCGAGTGCATTCACGCCGACGAAGATGTCCATGGATTCCAGCACTTCCGCCCAGGCGAGGGCGATGGAAAGCATGATGGTGTTCCGGGCGGGAACATAGGTGACCGGGATTCCGTCGGATTCCATTTCCGGAACGGCGATGCTTGCGTCGGTGAGTGCGGATCCGCCGAAAAGGGTGAGGTCCAGCTTCACCGTTTTGTGGTCGGAGATGCCGAGTGAGGCGCATACCTTTTGGGCCGCATCCAGCTCGGAGCGATGGCGCTGTCCGTAATCGAGGCTCAAGGCATGGCAGACGAAGCCCTCGCGCTTCGCAAGCGCGAGGATGGTCGCGGAATCGAGCCCGCCCGAAACCAGCACGACGGCATGTCTTTCAGTGGCCAGGTTCATTCCCCCAGATGATCTTGTGAAGCTGGATCTGCATCCGCACGTCCAGTCTGTCTTCGAGGATCCATTGCGCGAGATCCTGCGGTTCCAGCGTCCCGGCAACCGGCGAGAACAGCACCGGACAGATCGCGCACAGCCTGCGAGATGAGAGCACGCTTCTCGCCCATTCGTAATCGGCGCGATCCATCAGGACGAACTTGATTTCGTCGTTTCTGTCGAGAAAATCGAGGTTGTTCCAGAGATTCTTCGATTCCTCGAGCGAGCCCGGGGTCTTGATGTCGACGATCCTGGAAACTCTTGGATCGATTCCGGAGATGTCGAGCGCGCCACCTGTTTCGAGAGAAACCGAATGGCCGGCATCGCACAGCCTGGAGAGCAGGTCCCGGCAATGCTTCTGCGCAAGCGGCTCTCCACCGGTCACGGTGACGTGATGCGCCCCGAATTTCGCCACTTCATCGAGGATGGCATCGATCTCCATCGATTTCCCCTCGTGAAAGGCATATTCCGTATCGCAATAGGCGCAGCGCAGGGGGCAGCCGGTGAGTCTCACGAATACAGTGCGCAGACCGGCACGGCTCGTCTCTCCCTGCAGGGAGTGAAAGATTTCGTTGATCCTGAGCGTGGGCAAACTAGCGTTTTCCCTGCTTCAGCTCTTCGAGACGGCGCTTGGCCTTGGCTGCGGCTTCGCTCGAAGGATATTTTTCGATCACGGATTTCAGCGTGGATTTCGCCGCCTTCATCCTGCCGAGTTCCTGTTCGCTGCTCGCGATATTGATGAGCGCATCCGGCGCCTTGGTGCTGTCCGGAAATTTCGAGATCACCCTGCGCTGCGCTGCAATGGCCTTCTCGAAGTCACGCATCGCGAAATAGGCATTGCCGATCCAGTACTGGGCGGATGCGGAAAGCGATCCGTTCGGATATTTCTTCAGATAGTCCGAAAAACCGGAAATCGCGCCGTTGTAGTCGCCGATCTTGAATTTGCCGAAGGAGGCGTCGTAATCTCCCTGCTCTGCGGAAGGGGCCGGCGCCTCGGCTGCAGGTGCGGTTGTCGCTACAGGGGAGACGACGGTCGGCGCGGGGGAATTCATCGGCGTGGCAGCGCCGGAAGGCTGCGGCTCGAGTTTTCTCAGGCGTGTGTCGAGATCGAGGTAAAAGTCCTTCTGGCGCTTTTGCGTGTCATCGATGGAATGCTGCATTTCCTCCATCTTCCCGCGCATCGCGGCCGATTCAGAACCCTGATCCTGGAATTTGCTCGCCATTTCGATCTGGGCCGACTCTATCCTCTTCAGCCTCGTGTCGATGTCTTCGAGCTTCGCCTTCAATTGCTGGATTTCCTGCTCCTGGTCGTCGATTTTCTGACGAGCCACGTCGTCGGAAAACAGCCCGGCATGCGCCTGGGCTGCCGTCAGCAGGAAAAGAAATAGGGGAAACCGCCCCTTGAGGCGGTTTCGGATCGCTGCAGGGTACTGCAATTACTCGCCCTGGTAAACGATGTCGGTGCGGCGGTTTTGCGCCCAGGCTTCTTCGTTGTGTCCGAGAGCGCGGGGCTTTTCGGAACCGAAGCTGACCGTCGAGATTTGTGCTGCGGGAACGCCGCCTGCTTCCATCAGGGACTTCACGCTGTCTGCGCGACGCTGGCCGAGTGCCAGGTTGTATTCGCGGCTGCCGCGCTCGTCGCAATTGCCCTGCAGGGTGACCTTGGCGCTCGAATGGGCGACCAGGTAGGCTGCGTGCGCTTCGATCATCGGCTTGTATTCGGCCTTGATCACGGACTTGTCGAAGTCATAGTAGACGCTGCGATGCGAAAGGATGTTGTTCGGATCCTTGAGGGGATCGATCGCAACAGGCTTGGTTTCAGCCTGGGGCTGCTGGACGGGCGCCTTTTGCGCGACGGGCTTTTCTGCAGGCTTGGTCGGGGTGCTTCCGCAAGCGGCAAGCAGGCTGACAAGCAGTGCGCTCAACATCAGCTGTTTCATGTTGGTATTCTCCTATGAGTGTGATTGATTTTTAGTGCACCAACGGACCCCAGGCTGGTTCGCGGATGTCTCCGGCCTGCATGGTCAAGCGTTGTTTGATTCTGCCATCGCTGGATACGATGGCTAATATACCACGTCCGCCATAAATGGAAGCATACAAAATGAGCTTGCCATTCGGGGCGAAGGTGGGAGACTGGTCGAGATCCGCGTCTGTGAGGAGCTGCGATTGCCCTGTCGCGAAATCCTGGATGGCCACGTTGAAATGTCCGCTGTTTCTTTCCAGATAGACGAAGCTCTTTCCATCCGGGCTGTAATGCGGGGAAACGTTGTAACTGCCTTCGAAGGTCAGGCGCTCGGCCGGGCCGCCTGCGACCAGGGTGCGGTAAATCTGCGGCGATCCCCCGCGGTCGGAAGTGAAGATGAGGTATTTACCGTCCGGAGAGAAGGAAGGTTCGGTGTCGATTCCCTGGGAGCTTTCCACCAGGGCGGGCCTTCCGCCGTTTTCGCCGACGAGATAGATTCCCGACCTGCCGTCGCGACTGAGGACCACGGCAAGATGCTGGCCGTCCGGAGCCCAGGCGGGGGCGCTGTTGCTGCCGCGGAAATTCGCCACGATATGACGGCGGCCGGTCATCAGATCCTGCACATAGACCGCGGCCTTGCCCAGTTCGAAGGAAACATAGGCGATCTTCTTTCCGTCCGGAGACCAGGCCGGCGAAATGATGGGGTCGGAAACCGAAACCACCGTTTGCGCGCCATACCCGTCCGCATCCGCGACCTGCAGTTCGAAGTGTCTTCCCTTTTTCAGCACATAGGCGATCTTGGTGCTGAAGATGCCGACATCCCCGGTGAGTTGCTGGTAGATCACGTCCGCGATACGGTGCGCAGTGAGACGCATCTGGTCAGAGGTCACCGTGTAGCTGAAGCCGACCAGTTGCGCGCCTTTCGCGACGTCGATCAGCCTGAAGCGCACTTCGTATTGTCCGGGCGTCGCGGCAGGATAGATTCCGCCGATGACGATGGCGTCCGCTCCAGCGGATTTCCAGGCAGGGAAATTCACATCCTCGATCTTGTGGGGAAGCATCGCGCCCGGATCGATCATCTTGAACATGCCGGATCTGGCAAGATCGGCCGCGATCACTTTGGACACCCCGGGATCGTCCGATTCGAAAGGAACGACAGAAACCGGAATCTCGTTTTCTCCTCCGCCGACGATTTCGATGGAAAGCTCCGCGAAGGCGGGGCGGACCAGCAGAAAGAGCAGCGCGATGAATCCAGTGATGTATCTCATGTGGGAAGACCCTTGATTTTGCCGCATCGGGCGGCGAGTTGATTTTATACCAAATTGCTTACGCATTTCTTTCACTCGTTTGGCCTGAAAGTCAGTCTGAGATCCCGGAAGTCGCTGAAAAGCGAAGGGTCAGGCGGCAAAGGCAGGGGGGAAGCCCTCATGATCGCGCGTTCCACCGCTGCATCATAGGCAGGGATGCCGCTCGAACTGACCATGGTCGCCCTCAGCACTTCCCCGTCCGGAAGAAGGGTCACTTCGAAAACCGCTGCCGGATTTCCCTGAATGCCGGGAGGAACCACCACGAAGCGCCTGATCCTGCTCTTGATCATCGCCTTGTATTTGTCGATGAGACCGGCTTGCGCTGCGGCTTCCCGCTCGGCCACTTTCTTCATCAGGTCGTCCTGCTGTTGCTGGATCCTTTTTTTCGCCTGCTGCTCCTTTTGCAGCTCCTTGCGTTTTTCTTCCTTCAGCTTCTCCTGTTCCTTCAGCTTCTCCT
>JABEVD010000084.1 GCA_013044025.1 Burkholderiales bacterium | reverse complement strand
TTCAGGCTCCGTGAAATAATCTGAAAAATCGGTCCCGACCAGATCCTTCCTGGATCTTCCGGTGGCCGATTCCGTCGCGCGATTGACGTCCGTGATCTTTCCTTCCGGGCTGATGGTCACGAGCGGGTCGAGACTTGCCTCGATGAGGCTCCTGGTATACCTGGAAGCGGACCTCAGCTTCTCTTCCGTCTCCTTTCTCGCCGTGATGTCGATGTTGGTGCCGACCATGCGGACCGGCTTGCCCGATTCATCCCGATAGGTGCGGGAAGCCGCCTTGATGCTGCGCACGCCCCCGTCGGGGCGGACGATGCGGAATTCCGGTCCGTATTCCCGTTCGCCCCGCAGCGCAGCCTGGATCTCCCCTTCGGTATATTCACGATCATCCGGATGAAGCGTTCTGCTCCATGCATCGTAGACCTCGGCGAAATCCTCCCTGCGGATGCCGTAAAGAGAGTACATGCTGTCATCCCACAGCAGGATATTGTTGACGATGTCCCAATCCCATACTCCGATGTTTCCGGCCGCCGCGGCAAGATGAAGGCGCTCCTCGCTTCGACGCAATGCCTCCTCGGCATGCCTTCTTTCCGCGATTTCGGAGGCGAGGCGCTCGTTGCTGCGCTTCAGACTGAGTTCGCGGCTTTCCACCGCATCCGACATGGTCTTGAAGCCTGCGAGGATCGGCGCGAATTCGAGATAGATTTCAGGCAGGGCGATTTCTCCGTATTTCCCTTCCACCATCGCGCCTGTCGCCGCGACGAGGGAATCGACCGGTTTTCTGAGGAGCCTGGAAAGGATCCATCTCATCGCTCCGAGCAGGACCGCGACCAGCAGGATCATGGTGATCATCCCGTTCAGGAGAAGCTGCCTGTCCTTCGCTTCGTAACTGGAAAGGGAGACCCCGAATTCGACGGTTCCGATTTCGTGTCCTTCGTGGCGGATGACGAGATCCTTCCTGGCCTGCCTGACGGCGGGCTTGTCGCGCCTGTACACGATGTTCCCCCGGTCGTCGCGGATGACGAGGGAGGCGATTTCCTCGTTGGAGGTGAAGGTGCTCCCGATTTTCGCGACGAGTTCCTCGTCCACGTTCCAGAGGGGCCATTCCAGCGCATCGGAAAGATATGCCGAATATTCCGCAGTCTTCTGCCGGTAGAGCGTGGCCACTTCCCTCTTCTGGTAGAGATAATTGACTGCGACTTCGGCCACGGAAACGAAGCAGACCAGCGCGATCAGCGCCAGCGTGATTTCCCGATAAAATGAATTCCCCGAGTTCATCTGTCATTTTCCCAGGTATTGCGGTAGGCTTTCACGAAATCATCGATCTCGCGACCAGCTTCCTCCAGCCTTTTTCTTCCATACATGTTGGAAAGCGCTTGCCGATAGGCTGCGCCGTGAATCGTCTGCTCCAGCACCTTCCCGTAACGCGCAGCCACCTCCCGTCCTTCCGGGCTGGAAGTATCGATCATGATGGCGATCGGGCGGACCGTCCCGGGGATCTCCACGACCGCGAAGCGGTCCGCTTTTTCAGGGAAAAGCCTCCCGATGTCGTAAAGCCCGGATGCCTTCACCAGGATGGAAAAATCGATCCTGCCCCTTTCCAGCTTCCTGAGAAGGGAGTCGATCGAATCGCTTTCCTCCACCCTGATGCCGTTCCTCTCGAAGCTTTCGCGGTCTTCGACCGTTCCGCGAAGCACGCCCAGAGTGTGGCCCCTGAAACTGGCGGGATTGCCGAGTTCGATCGCTTCGTGGTGTGGCTTGTAATAGAAGAAGGCGGAGCGGAAGAAGGCGATGGGGAAGATCGCCCGATGTCCCGGTGCATCGAGCACCTCCGGCGTGCCGAGAATATAGGTCGCGCGGCTCATCCTGAAACGCTTCACCGGGAGATATTCGATCGAATAGCGCACCCCCGCCGCTGCGGAGACGATGTGCAGCAGCCTGCCCGCGTCCCCGTCCTCGGGCATGGACGCGGACCAGAAGGGAGGGGTGTCGGTCGACTGGAATACGACGGGATCCGCCCGGACCGATGCCGAAACAAGCAGCAGGAACAGAACCGGCCATCCCGTCATTTCCATCCCGGATTCAGGCCTTTCAGTTTGAGGGCGATGTCTTGCGGCAGCCTGCCATGATGCTTCTCCACGATCTTCCGGTATTTCCCGTTTTTCAGGATTTCCTGAAGCCCTGCATTGAAAGCGCGATAGAGCTCTTCTGCGCGCTTGCCTTCCCTCGAGAAGATCAGAAAGTCGGCCTTCCCTTCCTGATCGCCGGGGTAGAAGGCCACGGCACGGTAATTCCCCCTGGCCGGAATGTCCTCCTGCAGGCCGACGAGGGAAGGGGCGTCCCCGCTCGACAGCGCATATCTGGCGAGTTGCCTGGATGGCATCACGTCGAGAATCGGAACCAGCCCTTTTTCGGCGAAAGCCGCCATGACGAGTTCGCTGAGCATGTCGATGTCCCGCCCGGAGCCGGCCGAGGAATAGGCTGCGATGTCGTCCTTTTTCTCCACCCCGAACATCTGCGCGGAGATTCTGGGCGCTGTGGCTCCGGCTGCGAAGGACAGGAGCAGAAAGAGCAGGGGGATTGCGCGGAAGATCGAAAATCCTTTCATGATGTATCCTTTTTCAGTCCGCGATGCTTGCGAAAGACATCACCATGAGCCTGTCCCACAATTCGAAATGATGACTGAAAGGCGTGGTCTGGGAAAGGAAAATGGTGATTTTCTGTTCCTTCGGATCCACGCTGAAGCGGGTGGAAAAGATTCCGGCCCATTCGAAAGCGCCCACGTCGCCGCTGTCGACGTAATGCGAGCGATCCGCCTGGATGGCGACCCCCAAGCCGAACTTCCATCCCTTGTCGTGCAAGGTGGTGGCGTACAGATCGCCGATCTGGTTGGTCGCGGTCATGAGTTCCACCGTCTTGCGGCTCAAAATGCGCACGCCGTCCAGCTCTCCGTTGTTGAGCAGCATCTGGGCGAAGCGGAAATAATCTTCTGCGGTGCTGATCGCGCCGCATCCGCCCGAGAAGAAGGTTTTCGGCCCCTTGTAGGGATAGCTTGGCGAAAACTCGTATTTTCCTTCATGATGGACGCCGTCGGAAACCTTCTCCAGCTTGCCGTGCCAGTCCGTGCTCCATACCGCAGAGAGCCTTGCGCGCTCGGAATCGGGAATGAAGAAATGGGTGTCCTTCATTTTGAGCGGATCGAAGATGTTTTTCTGCATGTATTTGTCGAGCCTCATTCCGGAGACGATCTCGACGACATCCCCGAGCACGTCGGCTGCCATGCCGTACTCGAAAGCCTCGCCCGGTTGCCTCGCCAGCGGCAGCTTCGCCAGACGCTTCACCATGTCGCCGATCGTACCCGGGGTCTCGTACAGGCCGCTGCTGATTCCGGCATCCTGGTAGAGGGAATACATTTCCTGATAAAGCCTGTCCCCGGGGAACCATTCGGCATCGAACCCGTAGGGGAGGCCGGCCGTGTGCGTGAGCAGATCTTTGATGGTGATGTCTCTTTTTGCCGGGACCAGCTTGAAGGGCGGATCGGAACCTTGCGGAAGCATCTCGATCACTTTCGGATGGGAAAACTCCGGAATGTATTTCGCAACCGGGTCGGAGAGCAGCAGCTTGCCCTGTTCGTAGAGCTGCAAGACGGCGACGCTCACCAGAGGTTTCGTCATCGATGCGATCCTGAACAGGGTGTCGCGCTGCATCGGCCTGCCGATGTCCGCCAACCCGAATGGCTTGAAATAGGCGATCTTTCCGTGCCTTGCGATCAGCACTACTGCGCCTGCGATCTTTTTCTCTTCGACATGGCTTTCGATGAGCCCGTCTATCCTTTCCAGCCTGGCGCTCGACAATCCAACCGATTCCGGCTTGACGATGTCTTGCGCCAGAGCAGGATTGGCGAAGAGAAACAGCAGCAGAAGCAATTTCCTCATGGCTCTCCCCTTTGTACACCCCTGTCCACGAGTATAGACCCCCGGGGGAAATAGGCCATTGACCTTCGTCACGCCCGGCACTAAAATTATTGACAAGTCAACGATTGATCAGGCAATCATGGGCAAATTCAGGGAAAGACTGTTCGCCATGCTCGGGCTCTGCTTCGTGCTGGTGATGGTTGCGCTCGACCAGACCGTGATCGGTACCGCCCTTCCGACCGTGGTCGCGGAACTGAACGGATTTGGCCTGTACGCCTGGGTGGGAACCGCCTACCTGCTCACTTCCGTCATCACCGTGCCCATTTTCGGCAAGCTGGGAGATGAGCACGGCAGAAAGCCTTTCGTGCTCGCGGCGATCCTGCTGTTCACGGCTGCCTCGATGCTGTGCGGCATCTCGATGTCGATGCTGCAACTGGTGCTTTCCCGCGCGCTACAGGGAATCGGGGGGGGCATGCTGGTGATCGCCTCCTTTGCGAGCGTGCCGGACCTGTTTCCCGATCCGAAGGAGAGGCTGCGCTGGCAGGTTCTCTTCAGCACCGCTTTCGGTCTCGCCAATGCGGTCGGTCCATCTCTCGGCGGTTACCTCACGCAATATTTCGGATGGCGTTCCGTGTTCTTCGTGAATCTCCCGGTCGGGATGCTGAGCCTGTTCTTCGTCTGGAAATATCTTCCGAGGATTCGTCATTCCGAGCAGCCGCCATCCCCGCTCGACTGGTCAGGGGCTGCGCTGATCGCGCTCACCCTGACCTCCCTGCAGCTTTTCGTGGAATGGCTGCCCGAAAACAGGCCCGCTTCCTGGCTGATCGCTGCCGCCTTGGTCGGTCTCTCTTCCCTTTTCCTGCTGCTGTGGTGGGAATCGAAATGCGAAAACCCGGTGCTTCCTCTTGCCATGTTCAGGAAAAGGGAGCTTGCGCCGCTCTTTTTCCTTTCGCTGATGATGGGGTTTTGCATGTTCTCGGTGATGTATTACGCGCCGCTGATGCTGCAGGGGGGATTCGGCCTTCCCCCGGACCGGGCGGGGCTGCTCGTCACGCCACTCGCCGTTTCGATCACGGTGGGAAGCATCATCAACGGCAGGATCGTGACCAGGATCGCGGTGCCCAACAGGATGCTTTTTGCAGGTCTGGCCCTTTTCGGCGCGGCGATATTCGGACTTTCCCATCTTGAGCCGCAAACTGCCCATCCGCTCATCGCGGCGACCATGATGACGGCGGGGCTTGGAATCGGCATGCTGATGCCGAACCTCACCCTTTTCGTGCAGGGTAACGCGCATCGATCGCAACTCGGGGTGGCGACCGCGATGCTGCAGTCGACCCGGATGATCGGCGGAATGCTCGGCACGGCCATCGTCGGCACGCTGGTTTCGCACCGCTATGCCTCGGAAATGCTGGCGATCCCGAACTGGGGAAAGCGCCTGTCCGATCCGCAGATCCTGGTGAACCACCGGCTCGCATCGAAATTCGCGCTCGAAGCGGGCAACCCTGCGGCAGGACTCATGAATCGCGCCAGATTTTCCATGGTCTCCGCCATCCATCACGGTTTCTGGCTGGTTGCCGTGATCCTGTTTCTGGCGTTCTGGGTGACCATCCTGCTTCCCCCCATCCGGCTCGGGAACCGGCATGAATGATCGTGAAAGAACCTTGCTCCAGCAACTGGGGAGAACCTTCCGCGCGATGCATTGCGCATTCGAGGCAGAGGTCGGGATTCCGCTGCCGAGATGGAGAATCCTGCATCTGTTGTCGGAACGCCCCTGCGCCACGCAGAAGGAAATCTCGCTAGCGCTTTCGATGGATCCCGGCGCGCTCACCAGGCAGATGAAAGCGCTCGAGGCGGACGGGCTGGTTGCAAGGCGAAGCATGCCGGAAGACAACCGGCTCACCGTCGCGAGCCTTACCGCAAAAGGCGTCGAATTCGTCTCGAATACTTTGCCGACGAGGAAGGCCTTCTCCAGGTCCGCGCTCGAAGGACTCACCGCCGAGGAAATCTCCTGCACCATGAAAACCCTCTCCTTCCTGGAAGAGAGATTCAGGTCCGATAGTTGAAATGAATCGCAATGCGTGACAAAATAGGCGCGAGATGTGGAGGAAAGATTGAAGAGGGACTGGAGCCTGATCAGGGAAATTCTCTCGGTCGCGAGCCGGAAGGCGCCCGGAGAGAAAATGCTGCACACCGAGATCGAAGGATATTTCCCGATGCAGGTCGGCGGTCACATCGCCGATCTCAATGATGCGGGATTCCTGAGGGCGCTGGTGGTTCGCGCCCACGGCTACGTGATGTGGGCGTCGGTGAACGAACTGACCCGGGAGGGGTGGATCCTGCTGGAAAGGCTGGAATGCGGCCTGGTGAGGATGGCCGAAGGCTAGACCACCTTCTGGCGCTGGATGCCGAGCCCGGAAATGCCGAGTTCGATCGAATCTCCCTTTTTCAGGAAGCGCTGCGGCCTGAGCCCCATTCCCACTCCGGGAGGCGTTCCGGTGATGACGAGATCTCCGGGTTCGAGCGTCATCACCCTGCTCAGGTAGCTCACGATTTGCGCGCAGGAGAAGACCATGTCCGAAGTATTCCCCTTCTGCATCCTTTCCCCGTTCACATCGAGCCAGAGTTCCAGATTCTGCGGATCCTCCATTTCGTCCGCGGTGACGAGCCAGGGGCCGACCGGTCCGAAAGTGTCGAATCCCTTTCCTTTCCCCCATTGCCCGCCGCTTTTTTCGATCTGGTATGCCCTTTCTGAAACGTCGTTGGCGAGACAGTAGCCT
The DNA here is from genome assembly GCA_013044025.1 of Burkholderiales bacterium. Lineage (GTDB taxonomy): Bacteria > Pseudomonadota > Gammaproteobacteria > Burkholderiales > JABEVD01 > JABEVD01. Next base: position 18,173 of record JABEVD010000084.1, on the reverse strand, counting down.
GCGACATGGGAAAGCGCATCGCCTTCGGCGACATTCCTCGCGCGGGTTCCGATGACGATGCCGAGTTCGACCTCCCAGTCGAGCTTTTCCGATCCTTCCGGCATCACGATGTCGTCGCAAGGACCGGAAATGCAGCTCGTCCACTTGGGGAAGATGGTCGGTTCCGGCGGGAGCGCCATTCCGGATTCTTCCGCATGAGCGCGATAATTGAGGCCGACCCCGACAAATTTGGAAATCCCGTTCCAGGGAGTTCCGATCCTGGGAGATCCTTTCACCTTCGGCAGCATTTCCGGATCGATCGCGCGCAGCACTTCCAGCGCAGCCGGAGAAAGCACTCGCGGCGTGATGTCATCGAGCAATCCGGAAAGATCCCGCAGATTGTCCTCCCAATCCAGGATTCCCGGCTTTTCCTGTCCCTTCGGTCCGTATCGCAGCAGCCTCATGCTTCCCTCCGTTCAATTTCGATTTTACACCGGAAGAAAGAAACGGAATACACTGTTTTACTGATATTCCTGGATCCGGTCAGGTTTCACCGAAAAGCTCGTCGAGGGGGTTTTTCCCTGCTGGAGGAGCGGCCGAAATTCTTCTCGCCGTGAATTCCTCCTCGATATTGTCCCGGTAATAGCTCCAGGGAGAAGTCGAGACGCACAAGCGCTGCCAGACCTGCTCTCCCACTCCGATGTATTCCAGCGTGCTGCCGTCCGAAAGCTGGACGCGAAGTGTCCTCGTTCTGGCGTCGTAACCGGCAGAAGTCAGTTTGCCGGAATTGATTTTCCTCATTTCGATTCCCGCCATGATGCCTCCCGTATCGACGAAAAAACGCATACCGAGCTTTGATGGTAGCATACGAAAATGGTCGGAAAACGGAGAAATGGGCGGGGATTCGAAATGGAAATGGGCGCCTGATGCGCCCATTCTGATTCTGGCGTCCCCAACGAGATTCGAACTCGTGTCGCCGCCGTGAAAGGGCGGTGTCCTAGGCCTCTAGACGATGGGGACCTGATGTTTCTGGTGGAGATAAGCGGGATCGAACCGCTGACCTCTTGCATGCCATGCAAGCGCTCTCCCAGCTGAGCTATACCCCCAACAAAGAATTGAATTATACCGACTACAGAATTCCTTGTAAAGAGGCGTCGTTTCGCGAGAAACAAACTGGCAGCGAATATACCGAAATCGAGGCCGGGTGTCAAACTGCGCCCCGGATATCTAGGGCGGGGGATTTCGGTTACACTAGCTGATCGATCCGCAACCTGCTCGCAAAAGTGATCAGCAGACTCCTTTCCCGGAAATATTTCGCCCCGACGGCCGGGATCGCGGTCGCCCTTGCGGTGGGGCTGATCGGGGAATACGGTTACGAAACCCAGCGCGTCAGAATGCTGCACGATGCGCGGAACAGCGTGGCCAATGCGGTCTCCCATTATCGCGCGGAACTCGAGGGAGATCTCAACGCGACGCTTTATCTCACCAACGGCCTGGTCGCCTACATCGAGACCCACACCAAGCCAGATCCGGAACTGGCAAGGTCGATGCTGAAGATCCTGTACCAGCAGGGAAAGCATGTACGCAACATCGGACTCGCCCCCGGAAACCGGCTCACCTATATCTATCCGCTCAAGGGCAACGAAAAGGCAGTCGGCCTGTATTATCCCGATCTGCCCGATCAGTGGCCCGCAGTCAAGCTTGCCATCGACGAAAAAAGGCCCAGGCTCGCCGGTCCGCTCGAACTGAAGCAGGGCGGCACGGGCATCATCTACAGGGTGCCGGTATTTACCGGCCCAGAAAGGAAATACTGGGGGATACTCAGCATGGTCATCGACGAGAAGCAGCTCTTCGCCCATGCGGGGATTTCTCCGGTGACCCGCGGCCTCGATATCGCGCTCAGGGGAAAGGACGGAAAGGGAAGCGAAGGAGCGGTCTTTCTCGGAAATCCGGCACTGTTTTCGACCGACTCGGTCCGGGAGACCATCCATATTCCAGGCGGAACCTGGCAGATCGCAGCGAAACCTGTTTCCGGATGGCCCGCCGGGCGCAGCGTCGAATGGATCCGCATCGGCGGATGGCTGCTCGGATCCCTGCTCGGATTGTTCCTGCATGTGGCGATCCTGTCCGTGAGGAGACGCCTGCTCGCCGAAGAAGCGGTCAGGGTCAGCCATGCTGAACTGAACGAGGCGCAGCGCGTCGCCATGATCGGAAGCTGGACGTTCGATCTCAAAACCGGAAAGCTTTCCTGGTCTGACGAAATCTACCGCATCTTCGAGACGGACCCCGAAAATTTCGGCGCATCCTACCAAACCTTCCTCGATGCGGTCCACCCGGAGGATCGCGAGAAAGTCGATTTCGCCTACCGCGAATCGGTGCGGAATCACATTCCCTATGAATTCGTGCATCGACTGGCATTTCCTGACGGCAGGGTGAAGTATGTGCAGGGACGCGGGGAAACCAGTTACGACGAACAGGGAAATCCGCTCCTCTCCAGGGGAACGGTTCAGGACATCACCCGGATCAAGACCACGGAAGAGGAGCTGATTCGCCTTGCCACCACGGATGCCCTGACCGGCGCACCCAATCGCCGCTCCTTCCTCAAGGCGCTGGAAAACGAGCTCTCCAGGGTGCAACGCATCGGCAGAACCGCCTCCCTGCTCCTAGCCGACATCGACTTCTTCAAGGGAATAAACGACATATACGGGCATGCCACAGGGGATGCAGTGCTGGTCCATTTCGCCGGATTCGCACGGGGACAGCTCAGACGGCCTGATTTCTTCGGCAGGATCGGCGGAGAGGAGTTCGCCATCCTGCTCCCGGAAACCGGGATCGATGCGGCGTGGCAGTTCGCGGATCATTTCAGGGAACTGCTTTCCAGGACCCCAGCGGCAACCCCGAAGGGAAGCATCGACTACACCGTGAGCATCGGACTCGCCGAGTTGCATCCGGAAGACGAATCGATCGATGAAATCATGGCGAGGGCGGACGACGAGCTCTACACCGCGAAGCAGCGCGGAAGGAACCGGGTGGAACCCGCTCCCTGAAGGATAGGTTCAGATATCCTTTTCCCCGCGAAGCAGGATCTCGAGATGGGAAAGGAATGCCGAAGTCTTCTTCGGCAGGTATCTCCTGGTGGGGGTCACCGCCCACGCGGGAACAGGAGGAAATTCCCATTCCGGCAGCACCCGGACGAGCCTTCCCTGCCTGACATCTGCCGCGGCCAGATTTTCCGGGAGAACCCCGATCCCCGCGCCGTCCAGCACCAGATCCCGGATCATCCCGATCGAATTCACCGTGATTCTGCCACGGGGCGCCCCTTCCCATGCCTCCTTTCCCCGAACCAGCTTCCATGGGAGCGGCTTGCCAAGCGCGGAAGACATGCAGATGGTTTCGCAAAGCAGCAGATCTTCCGGCCTGGAAGGCAGGAAATGCAGGCCGAGATGGATCGGGCTCGCATAAAGCCCGGAGCGAAGCGCCCAGATTTTTCTGGCGACCAGGGTCGAGCTTTCCTCCAGCTTTCCCATGCGGATGGCAAGATCGTAATGCTCTCCGAGAAGATCCACCCTGCGCGAACTGAAGTCCAGTTCCAGGAAAATTTCCGGATATTGCTCCGTGAATGTGGAAATTGCGCGGGAAAGGGGGACCAGCAGCGCGTAGTCCCCGGGCATCGAAACCCTGAGCGTTCCGCGCGGTTTCGCTTCGCTGCTCCTGGCGAAATCCATGGCTGCGGAAGCTTCTTCGGCCACCCTCCTGCAATGCTCGAGAAATTCCTGACCGAACCCGGTGAGCGAAAGTCTCCTGGTCGTGCGCACCAGGAGCTTTTGCCCGAGACCCGATTCCAGCATCGCAAGCCTCCTGGAAACCGTGGCCTTCGGCATGCCGAGATGATCGGCGGCCCGGACCAGGCTTCCCTGCTCCGCGATGACGGAAAACAGCACGAGGTCGTCCGCAGAAATCGAGTATTGTTCCATAGATGGAACATTGTAGGTGATTTCAGGGTATTTATCCATTTCGTGATCTGATCTAGGATTCATGCATCGACTCATTCGAGAGGAGAATGAAATGAAATTCCTACAGGACCAAGTTCAAGGAACGAGGGAAGTGGAACAGCAGGTGTCCGGAATCGCGACGAGCGATGGCGCAGGAGTGAAGCTCACCCGTGTGCTCACGCAGGCACAGCAGAAACGACTGGATCCCTTCCTGATGCTCGACGTATTCAGGAGCGACGAGCCTGGAGACTACATCGCCGGTTTTCCGGATCACCCCCACCGCGGATTCGAGACGGTGACCTACATGCTCGCGGGAAGAATGCGCCATCGCGACAGCGCAGGACACGAGGGGCTGCTGCAAAACGGCGACGTGCAGTGGATGACGGCGGGCAGGGGCGTCATTCATTCCGAAATGCCGGAGCAGGAAGACGGGCTCATGGAAGGTTTCCAGCTCTGGCTCAATCTGCCTGCCCGCAGCAAGATGATCGCTCCCTGGTACCGGGACATCCCGCATGCCGGCATTCCTTCCTACGTCACGCCGGAAGGGGTCGAGGTGCTGGTCATCGCCGGGAAGAGCAACGGCGTGGAAGGGGCGGTCACCCGGGAAATCACGCAGCCGGTCTATCTCGACCTCGTCCTTCCCGCAGGCGGGATTTTTTCCACCGCCATTCCCTCCTCCCACAATGCATTCGTTTACGTGTACCGGGGGAAAATCAGGTTGGGGAAAAACACCGTGGAAGAGAAAAGGATGGCGATCCTGACCAACGATGCGGACGGAATCATCCTGGAAGCGGAAAGGGATGCGCGCGTCATCTTCGTGGCAGGCAATCCGCTCGGCGAACCCATCGTGCAGCACGGCCCGTTCGTCATGAACCGGATCGAGGAAATCTACCAGGCGCTTTCGGACTACCGGGAAGGCCGTCTGGGCTAATTTGCGGCGCAGCCGCTTCAACACAAGGATAATCAACATGCCAAAGATTTACGTCGTCTACCATTCCGGATATGGTCATGCAAGGCGGGTCGCAGAGGAAGTCGCGAAGGGTGCCAATGCGGAACTCCTCCAGATCGAAGCGAGCGGAGAGCTTCCGGAAGGCGCCATGGAAAAGCTTGCATCGGCCGATGCGATCATTTTCGGCGCGCCCACCTACATGGGATCGCCGAGCTGGCAGTTCAAGAAATTCGCGGAATCCACTTCGAAGGCATGGTTCACGAGGGCATGGCAGGACAAGGTATTCGGCGGTTTCACGGTGAGCGCGAGCCTCAACGGGGACAAACAGGTTTCCCTGATCAGCATGCAGACGCTCGCATCCCAGCATGGCGGGATCTGGGTCAGCCTCGGCTTTCTTCCCGCCAATTCGAGGGCTGCGACGAGGAAAGACGTCAACAATCTCGGAGGATCGGTCGGCCTTCTGGTCCAGGCGGCATCCGATGCAGGTGCGGATGAAATCCCTTCCGGAGATCTGGAAACGGCCCATCTCTATGGGGAACGGGTGGCGGGCGTGGCGCGAAAACTGGTAGCCTAGATTTCCAGCCTGAAAGGGGATGGCAGGTCCGCATCCCCTTCACGCCCTTCCATCATGGGAAACATCTCGACTCCCGCGCAGTGGTTGAGAAATTTTTTCAGGTTTTCGGAAAGGTATTTCTGCCTGTGGAGCAGGATGTGGAAACGCCTCGTCAGCTTCGGCAGATCGGTGCGGATTTCGACGAGCATTCCTGATTCCAGATAATCCGCAACCACCCAGCGCGAAAGGCAACTGATTCCGAGCCCTTCAGAAGTCGCGCGCTTGATGGCTTCGGCTCCGCCCAGTTCCATTCCGATCCTGAGTCTGCCCAGATGGCGCAAAAGCTCGTATTCCACGGTCTCCCGCGTGCCGGATTCCGGTTCCCGCATAAGCCAGATCGCCTTTTGCAGCATGCCGATGTTCGCATTCCTTGCGGAAGAGAGCGGATGCAGTGGGGATGCGACGATCAGCAATTCGTCTTCCAGCCAGGGAATGACCTTCAGATTCGGCTCGTGGCAGTTTCCTTCGATGAACCCCGCATCGATCTCGTAATTCGCCACCGATGCCGCGATTTTCGAGCTGTTCGCGACATCCAGACGCATTCCCGGCTGCGTTTCGCATTCCGAGACATTCCTGGTTCTCCTGCAGCCCGCGATGATGCCGGGAAGGATGTAATTGCCGATGGTCGTGCTCGCACCCAGCCGCAATTGCGAAGATTGTCCGTTCTTGGCGTCGATGAACTGCTGCTCGAGGTCCATGGCCCCTTCCAGCAGGCTGATTGCCGACGGCAGGAGCAACCTGCCGTTGTCGTTCAACACCAGCCTTTTCCCGACCCTGTCGAAAAGACGGGTTCCGAGCAGATTCTCGATATCGTTGATCGCAGCGCTGGTCGCCGACTGGGAAAGCGGCAGGCTTCTTCCCGCTTCGGCCGTGCTCGAAGTGCGCGCCACGGCGACGAATATCTGTAACTGCCTCAGGGTGATTTTCATTCTTGCTCCGATCGACCTGTTTAGCAGGTCGATTATATCCATACAATCCATCACCATTCCACCCGGGAATGATTAAACTGTGCTGCGAATCATTCCCATCCATACGACAGACAAGGGAGACATCATGGAAATCACTCGAAGGGACATGTTGGGCATCATGGCGAAGACGGGGATCGCCGGAATGGCGATTGGCGCTGCGCAGGCGGCGGAAGCTCCGCTTGGCGAGATGACCGCTTCCGGCGCAAAAAGCCTGAAGGAGCTCATGTCCGCGCTGGATCGTGCGCCCCGCCGCAGGGATTTCAAGGAAGTGCCGATGATCCTCACCAGCGAAGACCAGTGGGATCACGAGGCGCTGCAGCATCTCCTTCATTACAAGGGAAAATACAAGCAGGTCTGGGACAACACCGCGATCGACGGCCCCTGGCTCAATCTCATGAGGAATTCCCTGAATGCACAGGTCTGGGCATTCAGGCATCCGGATTTTCTGGTCGTTTCAGCGACCCACGGCCCGGCTCATCTTGCCCTCTATGACGATCACCTCTGGGAAAAATACCAGCTTCCGAAACTGCTCAACGACAAATTCAAGGAAAACGTCTTCATGAAGGTGCAGCCTGCAGGGCATGCAGACCCGAAAAATTTCGAGGACGAGACCGGTGCATTCTCCCCTCACGACAACAACATTCCCGTTCTCCAGGCGCGAGGCGTGGTGTTCCTCGCCTGCCACAATGCGATCTTCGAGATCTCCTCGAAGCTCCACGAGAAGGGAGTGAATCCGGACAAGCTCAGCGTGCCGCAAATGGTGGCCGAATTCAGCAACCATCTGATCCCGGGCGCAATTCTCACCCCTGGAATCGTCGGAACCCTGCCCGAGCTCGGCTTCGCAGGATTCCAGTATGCGAAATAAGGGGAGTTCCATGCGCAAGATAGCCATCGGTGTCTGCTGCCTGTTTTCGATGCAGGTTGCATTCGCTTCCAGCGTTTTTCCTCCCTGGAGCGAGGGGAAAAACGATCCGGCGAGCCAGAGAGGGCTGGAATTCACCGTTCCCGAGGTGGACAATCTGCCCGATTTCCACGGAGATCCTTTCAACGCCAGGCTGACCGTTTTCGTGGGCGGAAATTACTATTTCGCCATGGCGCCCCTGGTTGCCGAGTTCGAGAAGCAGCATCCCGAGCTGCGCGGAAAAATCTATTACGAAACCATTCCTCCCGGACTGCTCGTGCGCCAGATCGAACAGGGCGGCACCATCACGGTGGGCAACATGACCTGGACCGCGAAAGCCGACGTTTATGCCGCCGGAATGAAGCGGGTCACGGAAATGTCCGAAAAGGGTTTCCTCGAAGGCAAGCCGATTCCCTACGCCACCAACGATCTCACCATCATGGTTCCGAAAGGCAATCCGGCCCATGTGTCCTCCCTTGCCGACCTTGGAAAACCCGGAGTCCGGCTCGTCATGCCCAATCCTGAATTCGAAGGGATTGCAAGGCAGATCAAGGCGGCTCTTGCGAAGGCAGGTGGGGATGCGCTCGAGAAGCGGGTCTACGAGGAAAAGGTCAAAAATGGCGAGACCATCCTCACCCACATCCATCACAGGCAAAGCCCGATGTTCCTGATGCAGGGCAGGGCGGATGCGGGCGTGACCTGGAAATCGGAAGCCGTTTTCCAGGAGAAGGCGGGAAATCCGATCGAGTTCGTTTCCATCCCGGCGGAGCACAACAGCACCGCAATCTATGCAGCAGGCGTGATGAAGGATGCTCCGCATCCGGAGGCGGCCAGGTTATGGGTGGAATTTCTCCAGTCGAAACAGGCTTTGGAAATTTTCGGGCGATACGGCTTCAAACCGTATCGCAAGTGACGGGAGAATGAAATGACGACAACCACCTTGCGAAATTCCGCTGAAATCGATCGCGAAGGCTGGCGGCTGGTCGGGATCGTATTGCTCTGCGTGCGGTTCGTCCAGGGATGGATCTACTGGGGGGGGGGAAGCCGCCGCTTCATCTATGCGCCCTCGAAACTCGACCCTTCCGCTCACCACTGGATGGCGAACAAGTTCCAGACGGCCATGCCGGGTGCGCTGCTCGGCATGGAGCATGTGGTGAGCTACATGCTCCAGCACTTCTATCTCCTCTATGCAGGCGTGATCTTCTTCAGCGCGATCGAGCTTTTCGGCGGACTTTTCCTCATGGTCGGGTTCCTGACCCGGGTGAGCGCGCTCACCTCCATGGGACTCAGCTTCGCCCTGATGCTGCTTTTCGGCTGGCAGGGTGCAACCTGCATCGACGAATGGACCATGGCCGCCTGCAATTTCGGCATGTGCGCCACGCTGTTCATCGGCGGAGCCGGAGCCTACTCGGTGGACAACTGGCTGATGAAGCGCAATCCCGCTCTTTCCCAATCCTGGTTCAAATGGTTTGGAAGCGGGGCCCTTCCGGCAAGCCTCGTGGACAGGCTGGGAAAGATCCTGCTTGTGATCACCGTCCTGTTCGTGGTGCTCACCTACAATTACTATCGCGGTTCCGTGATCGGTCCCTTTCACGGCGGTCCCGTGAGCCCGGCCAAGCATCACGTCACGCTGACCGATGGCAGCCTCCAGACTGACGGCGCGGTGAAGTTCCACGCCTATCTGGACGGAGGAACAGCCGACGTTCCCGCGCACATCGTGCGCATCCATCTGCTCGATTCTTCCGGAAAAATCGTGGAATCCTGGAATGGAAGCGTTCTCGGCTCCCTCGGCAAGGACGCCTTCTCCAACGATTACGCCTACAACAAGTTCCGTTCCGGACTGGACAGCATCGAGGCGGAAGTCGGGGCGAAAGCCACGATTTCCCTTCCCCCCGCAATTTCCGGGCGTTCCCTTCCGCCCGGGGAATACTCGATCGAGGCGGTCAGCATCGATGCGAAAAAATTCATTGCAGGAGTAAAGCTTTCTTCATGACCTTCGGTTCCCTTCCTGCCGGGACTGACCATCCCGGCTTTTTTTTGCGTATCGCTTTGTAACCCATTGTAAAAAAATGGTTTGCTGTCACGACGAACGGAATCTGCTAATATTCGAGATTTGGAATCCCTGCCGCAGAGGCGGGTTGTCGAATCGTCCGAGTTCCTGAAATGTGGATCGTCAATATCGCCCTGAGGCGCCCTTATACCTTCATCGTGATGGCGATCGTCATCGTGCTGATGGGACTCTATTCCCTTTTCACCACGGCAACCGACATCTTTCCAGCCATCAGGATTCCTGTGGTGGCGGTGATCTGGAATTATGCGGGGCTTTCGCCCCAGGACATGGCCAACCGCATCGTTTCCTTCACCGAGCGCGTCGCCACCACCACGGTGAACGACATCGAGCATACCGAATCGAATTCCCTGAACGGAATTTCCGTGGTGAAGTATTTCTTTCAGCCGGGGGTGAACGAGGATCTCGCGGTCGCACAGCTCGCCGCGGTTTCCCAGACCATGTTGCGGCAGATGCCGGCCGGAACCACCCCTCCCTTCATCCTCGCCTACAACGCCTCCAGCGTTCCGGTGCTGCAAATCGGTCTGTCCAGCCCCAGGCTTTCGGAAGCCAAACTGTTCGATCTGGGCAACAACTTCATCCGCACCCAGCTCTCCACGGTGGCCGGCGTTTCCCTGCCCTGGCCCTATGGCGGCATGCAGCGTCAGGTGCAGGTGGACATCGATCCTGCTGCGCTTCGGGCCAAGGGAATTTCATCGCTGGACGTGATGCAGGCGATTTCCAACCAGAATCTCATCATTCCGGCCGGAACCCAGAAAATCAATGACCTGGAATACTACATCAAGCTCAACGCCAATCCGACCAGGATAGACGACCTCAACAACATCCCGATCAGGAGCGTGTACGGCGCAGTGGTCTACGTGAAGGACGTGGCGCATGTAAGAGACGGCTATCCTCCCCAGACCAACATGGTGCGCATGGAAGGGCACAAGGCGGTGCTGATGAGCGTGCTGAAGACAGGAAGCGCTTCCACCCTCAATATCGTCGACAGCATCCGCTCCATGATGCCGCAAGTGAAGGCAGGATTGCCGGACGATCTCCACATCTCGATGTTCGCAGACCAGTCCATTTTCGTTCGCGCGGCGGTATCCGGCGTGGTTCGGGAAGGCGTGATCGCCGCGTCCCTCACCGCGCTCATGATCCTGCTGTTTCTGGGAAGCTGGCGCAGCACCCTCATCATCGCAATTTCCATCCCCCTTTCGGTGCTCGCCTCGATCGTCTGCCTTTCCCTGCTCGGGGAGACCATCAACATCATGACCCTCGGCGGACTTGCGCTCGCCGTCGGCATCCTGGTGGACGACGCCACCGTGACCATCGAGAACATGAACTGGCATCTCGAACAGGGCAAAAGCGTACATGATGCGATCCTCGACGGCGCGCAGCAGATCGCCATTCCTGCGCTGGTTTCCACGCTTTGCATCTGCATCGTGTTCGCCCCGATGTTCCTGCTGGGGGGCGTCGCGCGCTACCTCTTCGTGCCGATGGCCGAATCGGTGGTGTTCGCCATGCTCGCCTCCTACCTGCTCTCGAGGACCCTGGTGCCTACCCTTGCCATGTACTGGCTGAAGCGCCACGACGAGGAAATGGCGCCCGCTTCCTCCTGGTTCGGCCATGTCAACCGCCTGTTCGATTCCGGCTTCGAAAGCTTTCGCAGGAATTACCGGAAAGCCCTTTCCTCGGTGCTCGAATCCCCCCGGAAATTCGTAGCCGGATTCCTTTTCCTCATCCTCCTCAGCCTGGGGCTTTATCCCTTCATCGGCTCGGATTTCTTTCCGACCGTGGACGCTGGGCAGATCAAGCTGCACCTGAGAGCCAGGACCGGGATGCGCATCGAACAGACCGCAGCCCTTTGCGACCGGGTGGAAGGCGAAGTGAGGAAGATCATTCCGGGTGGCGAGCTGGACAGCATGGTGGACAACATCGGCCTTCCCTATAGCGGCATCAACCTTTCCTACAGCACATCCGCGCCGATCGGTCCGGCCGATACGGACATCCTGATTTCGCTCAAGGAAGGGCATCGCCCGACCGCGGAATACATCGACACGCTGAGGAAGGATCTTGCGAAGCGCTTTCCGGACGCACAGTTTTCCTTCCTGCCCGCGGACATCGTGAGCCAGATCCTCAATTTCGGCCTGCCCGCACCAGTGGACATCCAGATCGCCGGATTCAACGTGAAGGCGAACCATCAGTATGCCAACCGGCTCCTCGAATCGCTGCGCGGCGTCCCGGGCCTCGTGGACCAGCGCATCCAGCAGCGTTACGACTATCCGCAGATCGACGTGGACGTGGACCGCACCCGGGCGAGCCTGCTCGGCCTCACCGAGAACGATGTCGCGCGCAACCTGCTCATCACCCTCTCCGGCAGTTTCCAGACCAATCCCACTTTCTGGATCGATCCGAAAACCGGCGTGCAATACAATGTCGCCACCCAGGCGCCCCAATACCACATGCAGAATCTGGGGGATCTCGCCGCCATGCCGGTCACGAGCGGCAATGGTCAACCCCCGCAGCTTCTTTCCAATCTGGCGAGTTTCCGTCGCGCAGCCGCCCCCGCTGTCGTCACTCACTACAATGTGAAACCGGTTTTCGACATTTATGCGAGCGCATCCGGCCGGGATCTGGGCAGCGTCGCCGCAGACATCGACTCGATCGTATCGAAGCTTCCGCCCCTTCCCAAGGGAAGCACCCTCACTTTGCGTGGACAGGTGGAAACCATGAAGGGCGCATTCCATGGATTGACCTGGGGACTCATCGCCGCCGTGGTGCTGATCTATCTCCTCATCGTGGTGAATTTCCAGTCCTGGCGCTATCCTTTCATCATCATCACCGCGCTCCCTGCCGCCCTTGCGGGGATCGTCTGGATGCTTTTCCTCACCGGCACCACCATCAGCGTGCCCGCGCTCACCGGTGCGATCATGTGCATGGGGGTGGCGACTGCAAACAGCATCCTGGTGGTGAGTTTCGCCCGCGAGCGCCTGCATGCGGGAGACGATCCCCTGACTGCGGCACTCGCAGCAGGATGCACCAGGCTGCGGCCGGTGTTGATGACGGCGCTCGCCATGATCATCGGCATGCTGCCCATGGCGCTCGGCCTTGGGGAGGGCGGCGAGCAGAATGCTCCCCTGGGACGGGCGGTGATCGGCGGGCTCACGCTTGCGACCTTCGCCACCCTTTTCTTCGTTCCGGCGATCTTCGCCATGATCCGCCATAACCCGAACGCACCGAACGAGAGACTCCAATGAACTTCAAGAAATCCTTTTTCCTGGCCCTGGTGCTCATGGTCCTGCTGGGCGGGGCCGGGCTTGTCTCGCGCGCCAGGCATCTCGAAGCGTTGCAGCGCGATGCGAAGGAAGCTTCCGTGCAGCAGGTGATGGTTTTCTCCCCTTCTCCTGAATCCTCTTCTGCTTCGCTCGCCCTTCCCGGGGACGTGAGGGGATACCGCGACACCTCGATTTATTCGCGCAGCGCGGGTTATCTCGGCAAGTGGTATGCCGATATCGGCAGCGAAGTGAAAGAGGGCGATCCGATCGCCAAAATCGAGTCTCCGGAGCTGGACGCGCAGGTGCGGCAGGCGAAAGCGGATCTTTCCACGGCAAAGGCGAACTACGATCTGGCGGAAAAGACCGCCCTGCGCTGGACCAGTCTCTCCAAAACGAAGACCGTCTCGGAGCAGGATCTGGAGAACAAGCTGTCAGACGCTGCCGCGAAGAAGGCCACCCTGGATTCTGCGGGCGCAAAACTGTCCGAATTGCAGGCGCTCCAGGCATTCGAGCTGATCCGCGCGCCTTTTTCCGGAACCGTCACGGCGAGGAACGTGGACGTGGGCGATCTCGTGACGGCAGCCCCGTCCGGCCGCGAACTCTTCCACATGGTCAAGGACGACAGACTCAGGATCTATGTGCAGGTTCCGCAGGTACAGGCAGGGGAAGTGAAGGAGGGGATGCAGGCGCAACTTTCCGTTCCTGAGCATCCGGGACGCCAGTTCATGGCGAAAGTGGAGAGGAATGCCGGCGCGCTCGACCTTGCCTCGCGCACGGTGCAGGTGGAGCTTCTTTTCGAAAACCGGGGTCACGAACTGAAAGCGGGAGATTTTGCGACGGTATCCTTCCCCCTGAAGGAATCCTCCAGGGTGACGATCCCGATCACCGCGCTGATCTTCAGGGGAGAAGGACTGCAAGTCGCCTCCGTCCGGCACGATCATCGCGTCCATCTTCTGAAGGTGGTGCCGGGGCGGGATTTCGGCAAGAGCATGGAAATCCTGTCCGGCATCGACCGCAATACCCTGGTGATCGACAATCCGGCCGACTCCATCCTGGAAGGACAGGAAGTCTCGTTTGCGAAGCAGGGTGCAAAGTGAGGAAATCCTTTCTTCTTCTCGCGCTCCTGTGTTCTGCCTGCTCGCTCGCCCCCACCTATCATCGCCCGGAAGTTGCGCTTCCCGCCCGTTTCGGGGAAGGCATTTTCGCGATCGCAAAACCTGCCGACGAATTGCCGAAAGGGGCATGGTGGAAAACTTACGGAGACCCGGATCTGGATTTTCTGGAATCAGGTCTTTCCGCAAACCAGAGCCTGCAGGCTGCGATTTCGAGGTTAAGCGAGGCGCAGAGCGCGCTCGCCGCGCAAAGGGCGACGCTTTTTCCTTCGGTTGGAGTGAATGCCTCCTCGCAAAAAATCAACAATTCAGCCAACCGGGCATTTTATTTCAAGGGAATGCCGCTCCGCTACAGCGACAATCTGCTGACGGCGGACGTCTCCTATGAAGCGGACGTGTTCGGGCGCCTATCGAATCTAGTCGCATCAAGCCGCGCGCAGGCGGAAGCTTCCCGATCGGATCTGGCTTCGCTCAGGCTTTCTCTGGAAGCGGAACTTGCAGCAGATTATTTTTCCCTCCAGGCCTTGCGGGCAGAGCGCAATTTTCAGAAGCAGCTTGTGGAAAAGGAAGGGGAATCGCTGCAGTTCACGAAGGTGCTGTTCCAGGGAGGCGCTGCACCGGAGGCGGATGTGGATCAGGCTGAAATTTCCCTGCAGAGCGCGAGGCAACAGGAACAGGATCTCGGCATCCAGGAGGCCGCCCTGGTTCACGCCATCGCCGTGCTGCTCGGAAAACCCGCATCCGGTTTCGTCGTCCGGACACGAGACGCAATGCCCGAGCCGCAATTTTTTGCCGCAATTCCCTCCACCTTGCTCGAAAGAAGGCCGGACATCGCAAGCGCGGAACGGCAGGTGGAAGCCGCCAATTTCCAGATCGGCGTGGCGAAAGCCGCTTTCTTCCCGCAGTTCAATTTTTCGGCCGCAGGCGGCTACGAGAGCGGACAGATGGGCAACCTGATCACCGCCCCATCCGAGCTTTGGGCGCTCGGGGCAGCGGCGGCCGTCACCGTTTTCGATGCGGGGCTGAGGAGTTCTCTCGAAGAGCAGGCGAAGGCGCGTTATCGGGAGACCGTTGCGAATTACCGGCAGACCGTGCTCAATGCCTTTCGGGAAGTCGAGGACGGCCTGAGTTCGTTGCATCAGCTCGAACAGGAAAACGCCGCCCAGAAAAATGCGGTGATCTCGGCGCAGAAGGCCCTGGAACAGGCGCAATTCCGCTACAGTGAAGGAATGTCTCCCATCCAGGATCTGGTATCCGCGCAGATCCAGCTTCTGCAGAACCGCAGCCGGCTTTCCGTGCTGCAGGGCACCCGGATGAACGCGAGCGTTCTTCTGGTGAAGGCGCTCGGAGGCGGCCCTCCCTGATGCAGTCCAGGGCTTTCATTCAATCATTTCGAGGAAAATCCCATGCAGCCGCGCAAAAATTTCGATCTTGAATCCATTCTCTGGGATGCGGACAATACCCGGGTGAGGCTTGCCACCAGAGTCGCGCAAGCGATGCTGGATGCGGGCATTTCGCAGGAAGCCGAAGCGCTCGATTTCGGTTGCGGCACCGGCCTCCTGACCCTCGCCCTGCAGCCCCATGTCAGATCGATCGCGGGAGTGGACAGTTCCGCCGGGATGCTGGAGCAACTGAAGGAAAAAATTTCGGCCAACCGACTGGAAAACGTCTCCGCTTCTTTCGTCGACTTCGAAAACGGCAGGCATATCGAAGGCAATTACGACCTCGTCGTCAGCAGCATGACCGCCCATCACATTCCCGATACGCTCGCATTGCTGCGCGAATGGCACAGGGTCCTGCGCCCGGGCGGAATGCTCTGCTTCGCCGATCTCGACAGCGAAGACGGATCCTTTCATGGCGACAACACCGGCGTATTCCACCTGGGTTTCGACCGGGAAAAACTCAAGGCGCTTTGCGCACAGGCAGGCTTTTGCGAGATCCGGGATTCGACCGCAACGACCGTGGTCAAGGAAGTTCGGGGAGAGCGGCGCGAGTTCCCCATCTTCCTGATTTGCGCGAAAAAGGCCTGAAATCAGGCCGAAATGGCCTGCCGGTGCGGATTCTGTCCACCGGCGGGCCATAGGCAGGGAAAAATGTCAACAGGACGAAATTCTTCTGCCAGATACCATATCCTTCTGTTTATTTGAAGAAATATTTTTGCTGCAAAAACGGGCGGGGGCGCAGCCCTCCTTGATTTGAACGGCTTTCCTGCCTCCATCCATATCTTTTCAACAGGGTTATCCACAGAAAATGTGGATGGATGCCATTTCCAGCGAACATGAGCGGCTAACGCGCCCAAGTTTCGATCTCGGATTTCGCTTTTCCGGAGGCATTGCCGCAGTACGCTTCCTTTCGGATTCCCGTTCTTTCCCGAAGGGATCTGACCTGGTGCTGCGCAGAAGTTGACGCAAATCCGGCACACAGGAGAAGAAAAGGGGCTTCTGAAGTCGAATCCGAGATGGCGCGCCGCGTGTTCCGCTCGGTTGCCGAAGCCGAGAAGACGACGGTGGGCGAAGTCATCGCTCGATACGAGGCCGAAATCCTGATCGGCAAAAAGAGCATCGCGCCGGATCGCGCAAGGCTCAAGACCCTGCGCGAAGAATTCGGAGTCATGATGCTGGCATCGCTCACTTCCGCGCATGTTGCCAGGTTTCGGGATCGGCGTCTGCAGCCTGGGGAGCTAGAGCGGATCCTTGCGTCCACCGAATCGAAGGAGCTGGGCGCAATCGTGCTGCTCGCCGTGGAGACCGCGATGCGGCGGAGCGAAATCGCAGGCCTGGTTCGCAGCAATATCGACCTCAAGAAGCGCATCCTGGTCCTTCCGGATACGAAGAACGGGGAGCGCCGTGTCGTTCCGCTTTCGACAAAAGCCGTGGAGCTGCTCGCAGGCCTGCCCCCCCAGGATCGGGCGCAGGGTGTTCGGTATGGCGCCCGATTCCATTTCCCAAGCGTTCGAGCGGGCATGCGCTCGCGCAGGGATCGAAGACCTGAGATACCACGATCTCCGGCACGAAGCCGCCTCAAGGCTCTTCGAGAGGGGCTGAATCCCACGGAAGTGGCGAGCATCACCGGCCACAAGAGCTTGCAGATGCTCAAGCGCTATACCCATTTGCGGGCTGAAGACCTGGCGAAGAAGCTTGGTTAGTTGGGATGGTTGGCGCGAATACCTTTAAAACGCCCCAGAATCGTCTGTGACGCGTTTTTTCCTGTGGGTGATACATGGTTTTGTGCAAGAAATTGCTGTACAGGCTGATTTTCGGCTTTTTCAAGCTGTGCGCTCCGTTACCGTGGAAATAGCCCCGTGAGTATGGAAGAAATTCGCTTATAAGCTAAAATATGATTTGCAGAATGGAACATTCGGCGCGTCCGCCCGGATCTGGAGCCAACCGAAATTTGAGGAGGAGACATGACAACGAGCTATGAAACGGACGTTGTGGAATGGGCGAAAGAACAAGCTAACCTGATTCGTGCAGTGCGGTTTGATTTGCTCGACCTGGAACACATTGCAGAGGAGATCGAGGACGTGGGCAAGAGCGAAAAGCGGGAACTGGCAAGTCGAATGGTTGTGTTGTTGGCCCACCTGTTGAAATGGAAATTCCAGCCACAGCTTCAATGCAAAAGCTGGCAAAGAACGATTGCCGTACAGCGCAAGGATATCCACTACGCACTGGACGAAGCGCCCAGTCTCAGAGCTTCTCTCGCCGACGAAAAGTGGCTGGATTTGGTGTGGTCGAAGTCTGTTGTGACTGCATCCAATGAAACGGGTCTTGATGATTTCCCTGGCGCTTGCCCTTGGGCAATGGAAGCGGAAATTCTCAACGAAGACTGGCTTCCGGACTAATTTTCCACCGTCCCCCATGCGGTTTAGAGCGCGAAATGGCAAGAACTGACCGAACCCACGAAGAGGCAACAGTTGAAATGTTTCGGCAAGATCCGGAACATGCCGCCGAATACCTGAATTCCGTGCTCATGGATGGTGATGAAGCCGACCTGATGATCGCGCTGCGAAGCTTGAGCAAGGCCTTCGGTGGAGTTGCCGAAGTGGCGCGCCAGGCCGATGTCAATGCGCACACCCTATACCGTACCCTGTCCGAAAAAGGCAATCCGGAACTGAAAACGCTTTCCGCAATTTTGCGCGCCATGGGGATGCGCCTTGCAATTCAACCCATAGAACATACTCACGCGTGACTTCGATCGCCGGAACTCGCTCTCCGGCAGGCAACCTCTCAAGCCATGCCTGGCTCAGAGCGCACCAGGATTGCTCGCTGCAACACAAGTAACCAGATCCGGTACGTTTCAAGTTCTCGTGTTTGCGTGACTGTCACGTGAAT
>JABEVD010000083.1 GCA_013044025.1 Burkholderiales bacterium | reverse complement strand
TTCTTGAACAACAAGAAAGCCAATCCGAAGAAAAACACAAAAAAACAGACGTACATCGTCACAACCTGCGTCGTCGTCGTATCCGTTTCGAACAGCATAATCTCCTCCCTCTGTAATTGATAATTCTAAATAACTTCAACCGCGAAATGGGTATTAAACACACCAGCTTCCGTGTTGTCAATCAATTCCGGGCTTCTCCGGGATTGTAAAACAAAAAACCCCGCCTGGGCGGGGTTTTTTGCAGGCCGGGGCCGGAATTTACATATCCATTCCGCCCATGCCACCCATTCCACCCATACCGCCGGCAGCCGGTTTTTCTTCCGGAATCTCGGCAACCATGCAGTCGGTGGTCAGCATGAGCGCAGCGACCGATGCCGCATTCTGCAGTGCAGAACGGGTCACCTTGGTCGGATCGAGCACGCCCATTTCGACCATGTCGCCGTATTCTCCGGTGGCGGCATTGTATCCGAAATTCCCGGATCCTTCGACGACCTTGTTCACGACGACGGAGGGCTCGTCACCAGCGTTGGAAACGATCTGGCGCAGGGGTTCCTCGATCGCGCGCAGAACGATCTTGATTCCCGCTTCCTGATCGGGATTGTCCCCCTTGACGTTGATGGAACCACGTGCGCGGAGCAGCGCAACGCCGCCTCCTGGAACGATGCCTTCCTCGACGGCCGCACGGGTGGCATGCAGCGCATCTTCCACGCGCGCCTTCTTTTCCTTCATTTCGACTTCGGTCGCAGCGCCGACCTTGATCACGGCAACGCCACCTGCAAGCTTGGCGACGCGCTCCTGGAGCTTCTCGCGATCGTAATCGCTGGTGGCTTCCTCGATCTGCTTCCTGATCTGCTTGACGCGACCTTCGATGGTATCAGCCTTGCCAGCGCCGTCGATGATGGTGGTGTTTTCCTTGCCGACTTCGATGCGCTTCGCCTGTCCGAGATCTGCCAGGGTGGCTTTTTCAAGGGTCAGGCCGACTTCCTCGGCAATCACGGTGCCGCCGGTCAGGATCGCGATGTATTCGAGCATGGCCTTGCGGCGATCGCCGAACCCGGGCGCCTTGACTGCGGTGGTCTTCAGGATGCCGCGGATGTTGTTCACGACCAGGGTTGCGAGCGCTTCGCCATCGACATCTTCAGCGATGATGAGGAGAGGACGACCAGCCTTGGCAACCTGTTCCAGCACGGGAAGAAGGTCGCGGATGTTCGAGATCTTCTTGTCGTGCAGCAGGATGAAGGGATTTTCATGCGCCGCGATCTGCTTGTCCGCATTGTTGATGAAATAGGGGGAGAGATAGCCGCGATCGAACTGCATGCCTTCGACCACGTCCAGCTCGTTGGAAAGACCGGAACCGTCTTCGACGGTGATGACGCCTTCCTTGCCCACCTTGTCCATCGCATTGGCGATGATTTCACCGATATCGGAATCGGAGTTGGCGGAAATGCTGCCCACCTGGGCGATTTCGCGGCTGGTGGTGCAGGGTTTGGAAATCTTCCTCAGTTCCTCGACGAAGGAAATGACTGCCTTGTCGATGCCGCGCTTCAGATCCATCGGATTCATGCCGGCGGCAACGAACTTCATGCCTTCCTGGACGATGGCCTGGGCCAGCACGGTCGCCGTGGTGGTGCCGTCGCCTGCCACGTCGGAAGTCTTGCTCGCCACTTCCTTCACCATCTGGGCGCCCATGTTTTCGAAGCGGTCCTTCAGTTCGATTTCCTTGGCCACCGAAACACCGTCCTTGGTGATGGTGGGCGCGCCGAAGGAGCGCTCCAGGACCACATTGCGTCCCTTGGGTCCGAGCGTCACCTTGACTGCATCGGCCAGAACATTGACACCGGCCACCATCTTGTGGCGTGCGGAATCACCGAATTTCACGTCTTTTGCTGCCATTGTTGTCTCCTGAATTAAGCTTCAATGACGCCCATGATGTCTTCTTCGCGCATCACGAGCAGTTCTTCGCCTTCGACCTTGACGGCTTGTCCGGAATACTTGCCGAACAGCACCCTGTCTCCCACCTTGACGGTCAGGGGACGAACCGAGCCGTTTTCGAGGATCTTGCCGTTTCCAACTGCCTTCACCTCGCCCTGATCGGGCTTCTCGGCTGCTGCATCGGGGATCACGATGCCGGATGCGGTCTTGCGCTCTTCTTCGAGCCGCTTGACGATCACGCGGTCATGCAAGGGGCGAATTTTCATGCTTTTGTCTCCTCATCAGTGAAATAGGCCAATGACGGCCGATCTTTGGATTAGCACTCCAGGCTAACGAGTGCTAATAATAAGGCCAGATCGTGACATTTTCAAGACCGGGAGAAAGAGAAAGGGAGGCATCGCCTCCCCTGAATCACTTGGGCGTGATGGCGAGATATTTCTGGTAGAGCTGATCGTGCGTTTCCACATAATCCGGGTTCTTGGGAATGCAGTCGACCGGACAGACTTCCACGCATTGCGGGGTGTCGTAATGCCCGACGCATTCCGTGCATTTGTTGGGATCGATCACGTAGATCTCGTCCCCCTGGGAAATCGCCCCGTTCGGGCATTCCGGTTCGCACACATCGCAGTTGATGCATTCATCGGTGATCATCAGTGCCATAACATTTCCTCAAAAATTTAAATTTTAATCTTCTCTTTCAGCTTCGCAGCGATCAGCGGATGCACGAAGGAAGAGACATCCCCGCCGAGCATCGCAATCTCGCGCACGATGGTCGCGGAGATGAACATGTACTGCTCGGAAGGGGTCAGGAAAATCGTCTCCACCCCTGGATAGAGATTCCTGTTCATTCCAGCCATCTGGAATCCGTATTCGAAGTCGGATACCGCGCGCAGGCCGCGAAGCACCACGCGCGCATCCCTGCTTCGCACGAAATCCATCAGCAGACCGGAAAAATCCGTGACGACCACGTTATCATAATCGGCGAGCACCCTGTTCGCCATCTCCACCCGCTCTTCCACCGAGAAGAATGGGCGCTTGGCCGCGCTGGTCGCCACCGCGACGATCACCTCGTCGAAAATCGAGGACGCGCGACGAACGAGATCCTCGTGACCACGGGTCATCGGATCGAAAGTGCCTGGATAAACCGCCTTGATCATGAATGTGAAAGCAACCGGTAATGAACCTTCCCCGCCTTGCCGGATTTGAGCGAGTCCCATCCTTCCGGAATCTCAAGCTCCTCTCCGGACTCGGCATACACGACGCCACCCTCCTCGAGATGCTCCGGAAGCTTCTTCCAGAGCGCGGCAAAGTGGTTCCCCCCGAAAGGAGGATCGAGAAAGATCACGTCGTATTTGCCCGCATCGCGGGAAATGAATTCTAGCGCATCCGTGCATGCCAAATCCAGCGAGGTGCAACCCAGCAGCTTCGCATTGTCGGAAATCGCCTTCGCAACCTGCCTGTTCTCTTCGACCATGACCACCCTGCCCGCTCCGCGGGAAGCGGCCTCGAAGCCGAGCGCGCCGCTTCCGGCGAAAAGGTCCAGACAGGTCTTGCCGTACATGGTTTGACCGAGCCAGTTGAAAAGGGTTTCCCTCACCCTGTCCGGGGTGGGGCGGATGCTGAAGTTTCCGGGAAAACGGATGACCCTGCTTCTCCATTGCCCGCCCACGATCCTGACACTGTTCTCAGCCACCCGGCGCGCCCACCACCACGGTCACCATTTTCGATGGATCGATCCTTCTTGCGAATGCATCGCGAATGTCCTCGACGGTCACCGCATTCACCTTGTTCGTGAAGTCGTCCAGATAGGTGAGCGGAAGATGATAGAAGCCGATCATGCCGAGATAATCGAGGATTTTGGCATTGCTGTCGATCCGGAGCGGAAAGCCGCCGACCAGATTTTCCTTCGCCGCAACCAGATCCTTTTCCGTGGGTCCGTTCTTCACGAAATCGTCGATGGTTTTCATCACGATCGACAGCGCCTCCTGCGTCTGATCCTTCCTGGTCTGCAAACCGACCTTGAAAGGTCCGCGCTCTTCAAGAGGGAAGAAATAGCTGTACACGCTGTAGGCAAGCCCGCGCTTCTCCCGCACTTCGTTGAGCAGCCTGGACTCGAATCCGCCTCCGCCCAGCACGTAATTTCCGACGAGCAACGGGAAGTAGTCCGGATCGTCCCGCTTCACGCCCGGATAACCGATCAGGATATGGCTCTGCGAGGAAGGATAGGGAATCATCTTCGTCTCGGGCGCAGCAGGATTGGCCACTTCCGGAATGGCGGGAAGCGCGACGTCCGGACCGAGATGTCCGCTCAGTTCGGCAGCCGCTTTCTCCGCATCCTGTCTCGAGATGTCCCCGACGATGGAGATCACTTCCCTTCCCGCCGTGTAATGCTTGCGGTAGAAATCGACCATTTCGTCCCGGGTCAGGGATTTCACGGTATCGATGGTTCCTTCCGGCTGCAGCGCATAGGGATGATTCCCATAGAGCATTTTCGTGAAATTTTCTTCCGCGAGGTGGCCCGGATTCATTTCCGCATCCTTCAGCACGGCGATCTGGCGGGACTTCTCGCGCTCGAGGACCTTTTCGTCGAAAACAGGCTGTTCGATGATGGAAGCCAGGATTTCGACGGCAGGGGCGGTCTCGCTGGTCAGGGTCCTGAGGGAAAATGCGGAAAGATCCCTGTCGAAATCCCCTCCCATTTGCACGCCCATGTCGGCAAGTTTCGAGGAAATCTGATCCTCGCTCATCTTGCCCGCCCCGAGCGGCATGAGGTGACGGGTCATGCCCGCGAGCCCGGAAACGGCCCGGGTGTCGTAACTGCTTCCGGCGGCGAACTCCACCTTGAAATCCACCATGGGCATGTCGTGATTTTCCACGTACAGCACGCTCGCCCCGGAAGGCGTCTTCCAGTGCTGGATCGGCAGGGTCGCATTCGCAACGGAAGCCGCTCCGAGCATCACGAGTCCGAAAAAGGCGGAAAAATGCATTTTATTGTTTTGCATGAACGGCTCCCTTTTCCGACTGGGGATCGAGCACGGCCACGGTGAGGCCGTCATCCACGAGATATTTCCTTGCCACATCCTGCACTTCCTTTGCCGTCACGGCTCCGATCTTCTTCAGCATCACATCCATGTCCTTGTAGGAAAGCCCGACGCTCTCCAGTTGCCCGATCTGCATCGCCTGGTAGAACATCGAATCGCGGTGAAACACATGGGACGCCATTACCTGCGCCTTGACCCGCTTCAGCTCCTCTTCGGTCACCCCATCCTTCACGACTTTTTCGAGCTGCGTGCGGATCGCAGCCTCCACGTCGGCGGCATTCCTGCCAGGGGCAGGGGTCGCATCGATGACGAAAAGGCCGGGGCCCCTTCCAGTGTCGTCGTAACCCGCGCCGACCGAAACCGCCACCGGGTTGTCCCTGGTGAGCGCCTTGTCTAGGCGCGCGGACTCATAACCGTCCAGGACGCCTGCGAGCACATCGAGGGCATAGGGATCGACATCGTTTTGCGCATTGCGCAGAATCGGAACATGGTAGGCCATCAGCATGTAGGGAAGATTGGCCGGAGCCTTCACTTCGATGCGCTTGACCCCGACCTGTGCCGGCTCGTCCTGCGGTTTTCTCACCGGAAGCGTGGAGGGTTTGATTTTTCCATAATATTTTTTCGCCAGGGCGAAAACCTTTTCATGGGAGACGTCGCCCACGATCACCAGCGTGGCATTGTTGGGCGCATACCAGCGATGATACCAGTTGCGAACGTCCTCCACCGAGAGATGCTGAAGGTCATTCATCCAGCCGATCACCGGCCTGCGATAGGGATTTTCCTGGAAGGCCACCGACATCATTTTCTCGTACAGCAGCGCATGAGGCTGATCGGTCGTCCTGAGACGCCGCTCTTCCATCACCACCTGGATCTCCTTGGAAAATGCCTTGTCGGAAAGCAGCAGATTCTTCATCCTGTCCGATTCGAGCTGCATCGCAAGCGGCAATCTGGTCTTGTAGAGTTCCTGGAAGAATGCAGTGTAATCCTGCGCCGTGAACGCATTCTCCCTGCCCCCTGCCGCAGCAATCAGCTTCGAGAACTCACCTGCCGGAACCTTTTTCGTTCCCTTGAACATCATGTGTTCGAGCGCATGCGCCACGCCAGTGGTGCCGTTGAACTCGTCGATGCTCCCCGCCTTGTACCAGATCTGCGAAACGAC
>JABEVD010000082.1 GCA_013044025.1 Burkholderiales bacterium | reverse complement strand
TTCCAGAACGGCACTCCGATCGATCCCCATCTCGTCGCAGTGTACCTTTCCGGCCTGCTCGCAGCCGCCCTCGCGGCCTGGGGGCTGGGATGGGCGAGGACCTACGTGCTCGCGAAAGTCTCCGAGCGAATGGGCGTGGATCTCAGGGTCTCCACCTACCGGCACCTGCAGACGCTTTCCCTGGAATATTTCGGGGCGAAGCGGACCGGGGATCTGGTCGCAAGGATCGGAGCAGAAACCGACCGGATCAACGTGTTCCTGTCGCTGCACCTGCTCGATTTCGCAACCGACCTGCTGATGATCGGAATGACTTCGGCCATTCTGCTCTCGATCAATCCCTGGCTCGCGCTCGTCACGCTCCTGCCGCTTCCCTTCATCGGCTGGATGATCCACGTGGTGCGCGACCGGCTTCGCCACGGATTCGAGCAATCGGACCGGGTCTGGTCCGAAATCACCAACGTGCTCACCGACACCATCCCCGGCATCCGGGTGGTCAAGGCTTTCGCCCAGGAAGCGCGCGAAGTATCCCGCTTCGAAAAAGCCAATGCCCGCAACCTCGAAGTCAACGACAGGGTGAACCGGTACTGGTCCCTGTTCGCGCCCAGCGTCACGCTGCTCACCGAAATCGGCCTGCTCGTGGTGTGGATCTTCGGCATCTGGCAGGTTTCGAAATCGCAGATCACGGTGGGCGTGCTGACCGCCTTTCTCGCCTACATCAGCCGCTTCTACACGAGACTGGATTCGATGAGCCGCATCGTCTCGGTGACGCAGAAGGCAGCAGCCGGGGCGAAGCGGATTTTCGACATTCTCGATCAGTCCTCCGGCGTTCCGGAGCCCGAAAAACCGCTCGACCCCGGAAGGGTCGAAGGCAAAATCGAACTTCGCCAGGTGGGCTTTCGCTACGGCAACCGCTCGGTGCTGAAGGACGTCAATCTTGCCATTTCCCCAGGCGAAATGATCGGGCTGGTCGGCCAGAGCGGATCGGGCAAGAGCACGCTGGTGAACCTCATCTGCCGCTTCTACGACGTCGCCGAAGGCGCGATCCTGGTCGACGGCAAGGACATCCGCGCCTTCCCGGTTTCGAAATACCGGCAGAACATCGGACTGGTGCTGCAGGAACCTTTTCTTTTCTTCGGCACCATCGCCGAGAACATCGCCTATGGAAAACCGGATGCGAGCCTGGATGAAATCGTCGCAGCCGCTCGCGCGGCGCATGCCCACGAATTCATCCTGAGGCTGCCGCACGGCTACGATTCGCTGGTCGGGGAAAGGGGGCAGGCGCTCTCGGGCGGCGAGCGGCAAAGGATTTCGATCGCCCGCGCCCTCCTCATCGACCCGCGCATCCTGATCATGGACGAAGCCACTTCCTCGGTCGACACCGAAACCGAACTGGAAATCCAGGGAGCGCTGGAGAACCTGGTGCAGGGAAGAACCACCATCGCCATCGCGCACCGCCTCTCGACGCTGCGCAGGGCGGACCGCCTGGTGGTGATGGAAAGGGGGAAAGTCGTCGAGACCGGCCCGCACGACGAACTGCTTGCAAAGGGCGGCGCCTATTTCAGGCTCTACGAGGCGCAGACGAGGCAACTCGACGGGGAGGCGGAAAATGCATGAGATCGCAATCGATTCCTTCGGCCATCTGGTGCTGGTAAGGGAAGGCATCGCCGAACCCGCCTTCCCGGTGCGCGCCTTTCCGGTCACCTCCCCGGAAAAATGCATCGCGCTGATGAGTCAGGAAGGAAAACTGCTCGCCTGGATCGAGGAAATTTCCGCGCTCCCCGCAAACCAGCAGGAAGTCCTGCGAAAAGCGCTACGATCGAGGGAATTCATGCCGGAAATTTTGCGCCTCGAATCGGTATCCGGATTCGTCTCGCCGTGCAACTGGAAGGTTTCGACCGACCGGGGAGAGACGACTTTCACCCTGGGCAGCGAGGACGACATCAGGAGGATCAATTCGGCCACGCTCATCGTCTCCGACCGGCATGGCGTGAATTATCTGCTCCGCCCCGAGAAACTCGACCGCCATTCGAGAAAGCTTCTCGCCAGATTCCTTTAGAGGCATTCCAGTTGCAAATCAGCATATTGTGATATATTGACAGACCTTTCTCCTTGCTATAAGCTCGCCGTAACAATACGTTAACATTGGTTGCAAGCCCATGACCATAAAGGCGGAAAGAGATCCATTGAACGGAATCACCACCCTCTCCGGTGAGTCCATGGTTTTTCACTGCAACCACTACAATCGCTTCCTGCAGCTCGTCATCGAGGACTGTCATTACATCGATTTTCGCAAGATCCTGATCGAATCGGCTGCCGAAGTCGCTTTCCGGCAGTTGCGCAGCCATTTCGATGAAAACCCGGAATGCGACAGGGCAAAAACGGCTGAAGAAATCTACCGTTTCTGCGGTTTCGGCAACCTGCCGCTCGAATCCTTGCCCGGGGAAGCCCCTGCCGAATTCCTGTTCAGCGAAAGCTCCTCGCATTACGGCATGGCGCTCAGGCTCAATTACGGAAAAAGAAGCTGGCCGGGGGAATTCTTCGATCTCGGCTTCGCCATCGGCGCCTGTTCTGCCATCTACGGAATTCCGTATTCCGGAACCATGCAGGGAAATGCCATTTCCCTGGGCGGAGGAAACACCGGGATCCGGGTTTTTCGCGACGACTGCAATGCATGGCTTTTCGACCTTCCCCAGGTCTCGATGCCGGAACTTCCGGAAGGCGCGCATCAGGTCCCGCCCCGTCATCTCGGCGAGCACATCGACGAGGAAGGCATCATCGGCGCGGTGGGCGGACTTCCCCTTTGCGGAGATGATGAATCCGGGCTGATTCCCGCATTCGGCGTGCATCTCACCCGTCATTACGCGGACTACTACAACCTGATCTCTTTCCGCTTCGAAAACGAATTGAAGCAGGCGATGAGCACTCATCGCTATCTCGCGGAAATGCTGACCTACGAATATCCGGTGCTTTTCCAGTACAAGAAATTCTCCCATCTGCAGGGGGAAGCGCTTTCCAGAACCCTGCTGATCGAGGCCGGCCACATCTGCGGATTCAACACCATGGGCGGCATCATGCGCTCGGATGCCTGGTATCAGCTCATTCTTCCCATGATCCGCACCAAGGGAGACTGGATCCACGGCGTGGTCGCCTGCATCAATGCGCTCGGCTGGGGAGTCTGGCGCGTGCATGAACTCGTCGAGAACGAAAAGCTGGTGCTCAGGGCCTGGTATCCCTACGAATCCCTCGGGCACCTGCGCGCCTTCGGCCAATCCGATCATCCGGTAGACTACCTCTTCGCCGGGATCGGCGCATCGCTCATGAATCTGCTCTACACCGCGGACATCACCGAGAAGCCGGATCTCACCCTGGAATTCTATTATCACGCGAACCGTTCGGATTCGAGCTTCTGGGCGAAGCAGACCCGTTGCGTGGCGCAGGGAGATCCCTTTTCCGAAATCGTGGTCGAGCGCGGCTATCTTTCGAAATAGACCCGCCTGAAAGGGTATAATACGCGCTTTGTGGAACAAGGCTGCATCATGTCGAACACCAAGCGCATCGGAATGATTTCACTGGGCTGCCCCAAGGCGCTCGTCGATTCCGAGCATATCCTGAGCCGTCTGCGCGCAGAAGGCTATGCCATTTCTCCGGATTACGCAGGAGCCGATCTGGTTCTCGTCAACACCTGCGGATTCATCGACAGCGCGGTCGACGAATCGCTGGAAGCGATCGGCGAAGCCATGAACGAAAACGGTCGCGTGATCGTGACAGGATGCCTGGGCGCACGCGGAGAAATGGTGAAGGAAGCCCATCCCAACGTGCTCGCAGTGACCGGACCGCATGCGCTGGAGGAAGTGATGCAGGCAGTCCATGCGCATCTTCCGAAGCCGCACGACCCCCATCTCGACCTCATCCCTCCCCAGGGAATCCGCCTCACCCCGAGACATTACGCCTATCTCAAGATCTCCGAGGGATGCAATCACCGCTGCACCTTCTGCATCATCCCTTCGCTGCGGGGAGACCTTCAAAGCCGCCCCATCGGGGAAGTACTGAAGGAAGCGGAAACCCTGGTGAAAGCCGGGGTGAAAGAACTCCTCGTCATTTCCCAGGACACCAGCGCCTACGGCGTGGATGTCAAATACCGCACCGGATTCCGGGATGGAAAGCCGGTGAGGACGAGGATGACCGAGCTCGCAAGGGAGCTCGGAAGCCTGGGCGTCTGGGTTCGCCTCCATTACGTCTACCCCTACCCTCACGTGGACGAAGTGATCCCGCTGATGGCCGAAGGAGCGATCCTCCCCTATCTCGACATCCCTTTCCAGCATGCGAACCCCAGAATCCTCAAGCTGATGAAGCGCCCCGGAAACAGCGAAAACGTCCTGGAGAGGATCCGCGCCTGGCGCGAAATCTGCCCGGACATCGCCATCCGCAGCACCTTCATCGCCGGTTTTCCCGGAGAGACGGAAGCGGAATTCCAGGAACTCCTCGATTTCCTGGAAGAAGCCGAGCTCGACCGGGTGGGATGCTTCCCTTATTCTGCCGTGGAAGGGGCGGCCGCGAATGCATTGCCCGATGCTGTCCCCGAGGAAGTGAAGGAGGAGCGGGTGTCCCGCCTCATGGCCCTCCAGGCCGAAATCAGCGAAAGGAAGCTCGCAGGAAAAATCGGCCGGACTCTCGAAGTGCTGGTGGAGGAAATCGACGAAGACGGGGCGGTGGCGAGAAGCCGCTACGATGCCCCTGAAATCGACGGCCTCGTCTACATCGAAGGCGGAGAAGGCCTCGCGGTCGGTGAATTCGCAGAGGTGGCGATCGTCGATTCGGACGAGCACGACCTCTGGGGAGAAGTGGTTTAGGGCACTGCGTCGAAACCGTCCAGCAGGAAAATCCACTGCCCGCCGGAAACCCCGATCAGCCTCTCGAAAGCGGTGATTTTCCCGCCCTTCTTCACTTTTTTGAGCGCCTCAACGACGGAATAGGAGACCGGCATCCAGTATTCCTTTCCGTCCTCGATCAGCTTCACCTCGTTCTGATACTTCACGGTAAAAATCGGATCATCCCGGTCCACGCCGAGAAAATTGCTCAACACCTGTTTTCCGGCGACCGAAATCGGCCTGATTTCCCCTGAATAGATGAGCCCGGTACTGAATGCATAGTCTTCCCTGAACACGTGGAAACCGCCGTGTCCGGCATGCGATGCGATCGAAATGCCCTCGGAAAGCTTTGCCGGGAAATAGTTTTCCCATTTTGCGTGTGCCGAATGAACGACCATTGCCAGCAGAATCGGCAGCCATTTTTTCATTTCCGGATCTCCATGATTTTAGGCCGATCATGGTAACATGACATCGGCTTTTCTTTTCACGCCATTCTCGCCTACAATGCCGAAGTTACATGGAGATTGAAATGGGCATATCTTGCCGCTCCGCAGGAATGCGGATCCTTGCCACGGGCCTTTGCCTCGCGGCCCTGCTCAGCCCTTTGCAAGCGATGGCGGATGCGAAAACCGTCGACGGCGTGGTGGTGAAGATCGGGGTGGTCAGCGCAGCCCAGGATGGAAACCTGCCGGAAAACTTCACTGCGCCGCTGCACAAGGAAAAGGCGATCCAGCGCCTCCTCGTCAACCTTTCCCGCGCGGAAAACCAGCAACGCATCGACAATGCGATCGTGCGCGCGGAGGTGAAGAATCCGGGCGGCACGATGGAGAAAAAGATCCTGCATCGCATCCGCAATTCCACCGACTACAGCGAACTGTTCCGCTTCGACAGGAGCGGGAACTACCTCATCACCATTTCCATCCAGACCAAAAACCGGAAAGAGCCTCTCGAAGCGGTTTTCACCGAGAACATCCCCTGATCAGGATGCGTCGTGACCGAGCAGATATCCGTATTGCCGGTCCATTCCGAGGAGATGATCGACCAGCCATGATTTCAGAAGAAAGGTAAGGAGTTCCGCCGATTCCCGCGATCTTCCGTCCCTGAAATGAAGTTCATGCGCTTCGATCGCCTTCAGCAGTTCTTCGTGCGCGGCCTTGTGTTGCTCAAAACCCGGATAGCCGATTTCCCGCATCAGGTTCTCTTCATCCTCGAAATGCTTGCGGGCATAGCGGGTCAGAAATTCGAAGAGTTCGTGAATCGACTCCTTTGGCCGATGTTCGAAAAGACCCGAGCGAAGCCTGTTGACCGCGTCGATGAATTCCCGGTGCTCACTGTCCAGGTCGTCATGATTGACTGAAAAATCAGGGTGCCAGTCGATAAATGACATCTCGCCTCCCGTTCTGATCGGTACATTCCTGTCATGATGGACTTGAATCATTCCAGATACAACGGGAAGATGGATTTTTTCACGAGCCGGTTTCGTAAAACGCGATCGCCTCTTCGAGCCTGCGGCTGCGCTTCATCGGAGGAAGGCTGCGCCAGATCCTTTTTCCGTAGGATTTCGCAATGATCCTGGGATCGCAGATCATCAGCACGCCGCGATCCTCCTCGCTGCGGATGAGGCGCCCCGCGCCCTGCTTCAAGGTCAGCACCGCATGCGGCAACTGGTATTCCATGAAGGCGCTTCCCCCTGCCCGGTTGATTTTTTCGAGGCGGGCGGACAATACCGGATCGTCCGGAGGCGCGAAGGGAAGCCTGTCGATCACGACGAGCGAAAGCGCTTCCCCTCGCACATCCACGCCTTCCCAGAAGGACTGGCTGCCGAGCAAGACCGCATTCCCGAGATTCCTGAATTTTTCGAGCATGGCGTTTTTCGCCCCCTCCCCCTGCAGCAGGATGGGGAAATCGAGATTTTCCCTTGCGAAATCTTCCTTCAGCAGGCCGTGCGCATGGCGCATCGCCTTGAGACTGGTGAAAAGCAGGAAAGCCCGGCCGCCGCTCGCCCGGATCACCGGCAGCGCGGCATCGATCACCGCCCTCGTATAATCCCGGCTGTTGGGGTCAGGCATCCTTTCCGGAACATAAAGCAGCGCCTGCCCCTGGTAATCGAAAGGACTGTCGAGGCATAAGGTGCCGGAACCTGACAGCCCCATCTGCGCCAGATAATGGGCAAAATCCCCGCCCACCGCAAGCGTGGCCGAAGTGAAAATCCAGGATCTGGGGCGCTGCGCGATCTGGTTCGAGAAGGTTTCGGCGATCGAAAGCGGGGTGGAATTGAGCTGCATGGCCTGGCTGAAAAGCTCCACCCAGCGGATATAGTCGTCCGATTCCTCTTCCTTCCAGCGCTGAAGACGCTGCGAAAATTCGGCCGCACGGTCCCTGCAATTCCCGAGCCCTTCGCTCCTTTGCGCCTGCAGTTCGAGGAGCTCGGAATACTCGGAGAGTTTCTTCTGCATCGTCTCATAGGCTTCGAAGAAATCCTGCTCGAGCGCAGAATAGGGCAGCCTCGAATCCGCTTCCAGCAGGGAAAGCCGGAGATCCTTCACGCTTTTTTCGAAGCGCTCCGCAGCTTCCGGCAGCTTCGTGAAATCCTTCGCCGCGATCTGCGCCTCGATTTTTCCGTCCCTTGCGAGTTCGATCAACTGGTTGCTTCCGATGGATTCCCCGAGAAACAGGCTCGCGACTTCCGGAATCTGGTGCGCTTCGTCGAAAATCACCGTATTGCAGGCGGGAAGGAGTTCTGCGACCCCCTCGTCCTTCAGCATCACGTCTGCGAAAAAAAGATGATGGTTGACCACCACCAGATCCGCACGCATCGCCGCCTTCCTCGCCTCCATCACGAAGCATTCCTTGTGGTTCGGGCAGTCCGAGCCCAGGCAATTGTCCCGGGTCGAGGTCACCATGGGCCAGATGGATGCATCCTCCGGCACTTCCGCGAGTTCGGCCTTGTCCCCGCTTTGGGAATTCCTCGCAAATCGCTGGATCAGCGCGAGATAGCCCACATCCTCTCTGGAGGTAAGCCAGCCATCCTTCGAAGTCCGTTCCAGATGGTAATGACAGACATAGTTCGCCCGTCCCTTCAGCAGCGCGGTTTCGAGATGCACCCCGAGCGCCTTCAGCATGACCGGAATGTCGCGGGTGTAGAGCTGATCCTGGAGGGTCTTGGTTCCGGTCGAAACGATGATTTTCCCGCCGGAGAGGAGCGCGGGGACGAGATAGGCGAAGGTTTTTCCGGTTCCCGTTCCCGCTTCGACCACCAGCACGCGGCTTGCTGCGATCGCATCCAGGATCGCCGCGGCCATTTCGATCTGCTGCGGCCTTGCCCTGAATCCGGGGATCTCCCTCGACAGGCGCCCTCCTTCGGCGAACATGGATTCCAATTCAGAAAGGGAGGGAAGCGACATCGCGTTTTTTCCGGAAAAGCGGAATTATAAGTCCAAAACGCACATGCGGAAAATCCCGAATTTCTCCCTGGAAAATTCATGTGCAACCGGCGCGAGGTGGCTAGGCGATGTCCCTGACCGGAATCCAGTCCGATTCCCTGGCCTGCCGCTTGGAAACCTTGTTCTGATACATCCTGCTGTCTGCGGCGATGAGCATCTCCTCCGCAGATCCGCTTTCGGATGCGTGCGAAATTCCATAGCTGATGCCGGTATCCGGAAACCCGGAATCGCGGATTTCACGCTCGATCCTCGCCAGTGCCTCGACGACTGCGGGCGCATTCTCCTTTCTGACGATCAGCGTGAATTCGTCCCCGCCGAGCCGGAAGGCTGCGAGGGAATCCGATTCGAGCGCGGCAAGGGAAGAGGCGAACAATTTCAGCAGTTCGTCTCCCTTCACATGTCCGTAACGGTCGTTGACCCGCTTCAGTCCGTCCAGATCGATGAGAAACAGGGTCAACTGGTCGATGCAGTCCTTCTCTGCGCAGAAATTCTGCAACAGGCGCTGATCGAAAGCATGCCGGTTCGAGATCCCGGTCAGGTGATCGGTGCGGGTCAGCGCGAGCATCTTGCCAAGGCGCTGCAGCGCCTGATCCTTCTCCCTGGAGAGTTCCCTGATTTTGTCTGCCACCGCGAAGGCGAGCAGGATTCCGTCCAGGGTTCCTCCGAGCAGGGTGATGAGTTCGGAATTTCTCACCAGTTCGGGAACCAGCCCCCAGTTGGCGGGAAGGATGATGAGGCCCGGGAGGAGGATGGCGAGGAACGCCAGCACGAAATAACGCGCAGGATGAAATCCCCTGGACAGGACAGCAATGCCGCTTGCCAGCGCAATGACGAGCCAGATGCTGATCACTGCGGTTGCAAAAAGATGGGCATGGGAAAGATCGAAGAAGCAGCTCGGAAGCAGCAGCATTGGCAGGATGAAATTGATCCGGCTGATTTTCGCGAGTTTCGGAAAATGCTTTTTCAGCTCCAAGAAATCCAGGTAGAAAAGGGTGTTGAGCACCGGAAGCAGGAAAAACCAGATGTAATGGACATGCAGGTCGTGCCATCCGAAAAGGGAAGCGGGAAGTCCGAGCGTGAAAGCCCAGCCCATAAAATAACTGATCAGGTAGGATGCGTAATAAACCAGCGATTTTTACTTCGTGATCAGGAAAATGAACAGGTTGTACAGGGCAAGGGTCAACAGCGCGCCGAAGGCCCCGAGGATCAGCACATTGTCTGTGAATACTCGCCTGGAATAGGCATTTTCACGATACAACATGGGCTCCGGCACGGAGGCATAATAGGGACTGGAAAAATGCATCAGCACCGCCACCTTCGCACCGGCAGGGATGAAGATGCGCTTTCCGTAATGCAGCATGAACTGGTGGTGGGCCCGGTATCCTGTGGAGAATTCCTGAACCGACCCGTCGGAAGAATACACACGGACATC
Source organism: Burkholderiales bacterium (assembly GCA_013044025.1). Classification (GTDB taxonomy): domain Bacteria; phylum Pseudomonadota; class Gammaproteobacteria; order Burkholderiales; family JABEVD01; genus JABEVD01. The sequence continues at coordinate 15,915 of JABEVD010000082.1, read as the reverse complement.
GACCTTGTTGATCAGCCTGTCGTCCGGCTCCAGAACCCAGTTCCGCTCCTTGCCGTCATTCTCGAATCTGGCGAAATACCAGTAATTTCCGCCGGCAAGATCGACATGACGGACCGGTTGAAGGGTGGGCAGCCACACGGGAAGATCGGGCGAGGATGGAAATGCATCGCCCCGGGCCTGGTAGAATTTTCCGTGCAGCCGCCATTCTTCCTCCGCTCCGTGGGCGGAGACGAAAAACAGCAGCAGGAACAGCAGTAAAACACTTCTGAACATCACCGGCCCGGTCGGATCGCCGAACTCGCTGATGAAAAGAACCGGTCATGGCCCCTCCGCACCGATCGTTCGGAGCTTGTCGTTTTAAAATCATTGCAAAGGGAAGATCATAAACCATTTTCAGCCGTGTTGAACATTATTCCCATTCCATCAGAAGTGGTATTCAGCAGGATCAGCCCCTGCACTCCCCGGTCCTTTTCGCCGTAATGTGATTGGTGAAGGTGGTGGACTGCCCCGCGACATTTCCGGTCGCATCGATTTGACCTGAAAAGCTCGATGCATTGAAATTCACTTCGCCCTTCGCCCCGAGATCGTAGCTTCCGCCGCAGGTCAGGGCAAAGCGGAAAGTGCTTCCGGAGTAATTTTTTTCCGTGTAACTGCACCCGGTGGCGCCCGGAACCGCAAGTCCCGAGATCAGCCTGGAAGGGTCGGCGGCATCTGCCGCGCTGATGCACTGGCTCATGGTGAAAGGTTCCGGCTTCCAGCCTCCCGCCTGAGGAACCCGCGACTCCATGGTGATTTCCCATTGCCCGGGAAGAAGATCCTGCGCGTAAAGGGGGGCGGACGCTATCCATGCCAGAAACGCGAATTTCCTCATCATTTCCTGTCCTTTCGAAGGTTCGAGCCGGGAGGCGGTTTGACGCGAAATGCCGCCTCTGGCATAGTCTTCGGCATTTTTCAGGGAACTGCCCATGATATTTGCCATTTCCATCCTGATCGGCGCCATTTCGCTGGGCGCGATCTATTTTTCGAAGCTCTGGTGCTGGATGACGCTCATCCTGTGCGCCCTCCTGCTCCTCATCCCGCTATCCGGCCTCAAGGCGAGAAAGAAGGATCTTCGTTCCAGAAAGCTCTCGGAAGCCGCCAATGTCATGCTGGAAAAATACGGGCATTATTATTCCATGCCGCTCGCAGCACGTGATTTCGGACGCGCCGCCATGGCGCTGCACGCTTCGGGCACCATCGCCGCGATCATCGATCTTTTCACCGGATACTGGACCGGGGTTGTGATCGGCGTCGTCTATTTCATTGCGATGGGCATGCTCGCGCATGCCTTCGACCCGAACATCTTCTCCCACGATCCCCAGGAGAAGGCCGTTCACGACGAGATCAGGGCTTTTCTGGAAAAATCAGCGGACGACCGGGTCGGAAAGGGTGCCGCCAAGAGAAAGGTTTGAGTGCACCCGATCGAGATCCGCGGAAACCTGTCCGCTCAAAGCCCCTGCCCGGATCACGAGGCTTCCTTGCGCCTTGAGGATACCCGAATCCAGCCTCAACCGATCCATCCTGAAATCCTGTCCGCTTCTCGAGAACACTCCGGTAAAAACATCGAAATTCGTCTCTCCCCCTCTCGCCCCTTCCGGGGAAGGAGAGCGAATCGCCTGCGCGAAATCGACGCCGCCCAGGGAGCCATTGCGGGCGGCGAAATTCGCCTTCACCTCGGGCGAATCGAAAAGACCTGAAAAACTGGAGGAAGCGGAAGCCCATTCGGCATTGAATTCGAGCGTGCCCCTGGTCTTCGCAGCCGAAAAACCGGGCATGAGCTTGTCGAGATCCAGATTTTTTCCCTTGATCGAACCGTGGGCTTGCCATCCAGAAGGCCAGGAAACCACTGCGGACCCGGACCATTCCCCGCCGAATCCCGTCCCGGACATCGAGTTCACCCTGAATTCCCCTTTGCCCATGGACCCGCTCGCCGTCACATCATCCCAGACCGCGTCGGAAACCAAAGGAATGCTCCAGGATTTGGCTGAAACATCGACCTTGCCATCTGCGAGGATCTGCGCCTTCATTCCCGCGCTCGCGATGGATGCACGCCCGAAGGATCCATCCTCAGAAAAATCGATGGCCGCATCGAAGCTCGGCAGGATCTTCCCCCACAGGGAAAGGCTGACGTTTCTGAACTGCATTTTCAGGGCGAAAGGTTGTCCACCCCATTCAGGAAGCTTCGCAAGAACATCCTGATCGAGGTTGACGTCCTCCATGAGCACGGAAGGCATCGCTTTCGAACCGGAAAGGGAAAGGATTTCGGTCATTTTCCCGATCTTCAGGTTCTGACCGACGGTCACTCCCTTCAGGATGATCCTGGGAGTAGGCAGCAGGGAAAAACGGCCGGTTTCGGCAGCCACCGATTCCTGAGTCCTGTCCGCAATCGAGGAGATTGCGCTTTTGGCGACGAAACCCAGCGGGATGAAAGGCAGCACGCCGATCAGGATCACCAGCAAGGCAGCGAGCGCAATCAGGGCGAATTTCAGTCCGCCATTTCCAGATTTTTTTCTGACCCTGGTCTGCTCGGCCGCCATTCTCGCAGCAGCAGCCTTCCTGCGCATTTCCTCTTCCGCAGCAGCCCTCGCCTGTTCGTGCGCGAGCATGGCGGCTTTCGATTCCACCTCCGACCTCGCTGCCGCTTCCAGCTTGGCCTTCATCTTGTCGAGCCGCTCAGCGCGAATCTGCTCCTCGCTCTTTTCTTCCCTCCTGTTCTCTTCCTCGGCCCTGACCCTGTTTCCCCCCGCCACTTCGTAGATTTCATGCTCGCGGCGATGCTTGTCCCTGTGGATTCCCTGGTAGCTGAAAAGTCCCTGCTGTTCGCTGGAAAGGCGGCTCACCACATCGTAGAAAGGACGGGAAATCAGGATCTGATCCCCTTTCGCGAATCCCATCACGCGGTTCGCATCGTTCACGCCGTCCCCGATCAGGTTTTCCCGTCCGTTCATGTCGGTGACGAGCTTCACCGGGCCGAGATTGATCCCCATCCGCACATACAATCCGGGGTAATCCTTGTGATCGTTGGCTTCGAGCGCATCGCGCATCCTGATCGCGATGTGCAGCACTTCCTCCGGATCGGCGAGAAAGCCGATCGCTGCCCCATCCCCGGTATCGATGACGATGCGATCGTCTTCCGGAATCTTCTGCAGCAGTTCGGCGAGCAGGCGATTGAACTGCCCCTTGATCTTGAACTGGTCGGCGACCGATTTCCTGGTGTATTCGACGATGTCGAGGAAAAGCACGGTGGATATCAGGGTTCGCTCGGTCTGGGAAAACTTGCTTTTCCCGGTGATGCGCTGGCGCTCTACGGCGGCAGGGGCGATTTCCGGCACGACTTCGAATTCCTCGATTTTCTCCTCGGCCGGGGTGACGGGCGCGATGTAGCCCAATTCCAGCAGTTCCTCGATGGCCGCATCGAAGGTTTCCGCACTCCAGAAGGAAGCGCCCGCCATGAGATCCCGGACGCTCGATCGGCCGTCGATCCTGGACAGGATTTCGTTCAATTCGAGGGTGAGGTCCCGGTTGCCCAGTTCCTTCTCGCCCAGTTCCGTCCTGATGTAAACGTTTCCGTGATCCATCTCAAAGCCGAATGAAAAAATTCTGCACAATCATAACCTATCGACGCCCTGCATGCACCACATCTGGCACTTCCGAAATCAGCGCGAGCATTCTTCTGAGCTGGGCGGAATCCTCCACCTCCAGGGTAAGATGCATGCTGGCGCGATCTTTTTTGCTGATGGTGCGGGTGGCCGTCACGTTGACCTTCTCTCTCGATAAAACCTCGAATATGTCGCGAAGCAGCCCCTGCCTGTCGGAAGCCTCGATCACGATGTCGACTGCATACCTGCCCTCGCCTCCTCCCCATTGCGCATCCAGCAGGCGGGTTTGCTCCATGCGCGCCACATTCGGACAACTCCTCCTGTGGATCATGATGCCTCGCCCCCTGGAGACGAAGCCCACGATGGGGTCCGGAGGAACCGGCTTGCAGCATCCCGCAAGCTGGGTGAGCAGCCTGTCCACGCCGACCACCAGCACTTCTCCCGGACGATGATGGGATTTCGGCCTGAGCACGGGTTCCCTTTCGGGTTCCTCTTCCCTGAAACAGGACTGGATCTGCCTTGGCGTGATTCCGCCCCGCCCCAGTTCCGCCAGGAATTCTTCCTGCTTCTGGAAATGGAAAAGCGCGGCGATCCTGTCTAGGCTCTCCCCGCTTTTCCCGGCACGCTTCAGCTCCCGCTCCAGGATCTGCCTCCCCTGGGCCACGCTCGCCTCGAAATTGCGGCTGTTGAACCATTGGCGGATCTTGGCGCGCGCCCTGGAACTCCTTGCGAATTCCGGGCTCAGCCAGTCCAGGCTGGGGCCGCCCTGCTTCGCCGAGATGATCTCGACCCGCTCCCCGGTCTTCAGCACGTAATTGAGCGGAACGATGGCGCCGTCGACCTTGGCTCCGCGGCAGCGATGCCCGAGTTCGGTATGCACATGGTAGGCGAAATCCACCGGGGTCGATCCTCCTGGAAGATCGATCACGCGTCCCTGTGGCGTGAGCACATAGACAGAATCCCTGGAGAGACCTTCGCGGATCTGCTTCGCGAGGCCGGAAGGCTCTTCCTGCCAGCCGAGCAGCTTTCTGAGCAGCGCGACCTTTTCCTCGAAAGCCGCATCCCTTCTCCCCCCTTCCTTGTAGCGCCAGTGTGCGGCGACCCCCATTTCGGAGGTGTTGTGCATTTCGAAAGTCCTGATCTGCACTTCGAGCGCCTTTCCCTGCGGTCCGATCACGCCGGTATGCAGCGAGCTGTAGCCGTTTTCCTTGGGCCTTGCGATGTAGTCGTCGAATTCCCCCGGAATCGGCGTCCACATGTCGTGAACCAGCCCGAGCACCGCATAGCAGTCCTTCACCGAATCGACCAATACCCGCACTGCGCGCACGTCGTAGATTTCCTCGAAATCCAGGTTCTTGCGCTGCATCTTCTTGTAGATGCTGTAAATGTGCTTGGGGCGCCCCGAAATGTCCCCATGGATTCCGGCCGAATCGAGCGCTGCGCGCAACTCGGAAATGGCGGAAGAAATGAATTCCTGGCGACCGATCCTCTTCTCGTCGAGGAGTTTCGCGATCTTGCGGTAGGTTTCCGGTTCGAGCACACGGAAGGAAAGGTCCTCGAGTTCCCATTTGATCTGCCAGATGCCGAGGCGATTGGCGAGCGGCGAATAGATGTCGCGGGTTTCGATCGCGACCCTCAATCTTTCCTCTTTCCGGTCGCTGCCCACCAGGCTCCTCAGGAGCTGCAACTGGTCTGCGAGCTTGATGAGGAGCACGCGCACATCCTGGACGATAGCGAGCAGCATCTTGCGCAGGCCTTCGAGCTCCCCTTTCTCGATCTTCTCGATTTCGATCATCGAGAATCTTCTCACCCCTTCCACGAGGCCGGCCACTTCCTCGCCGAAGTCCTCCCCGATCTCCCCCGCGAAAAGGAGCAGGGACGCCGCCACGACCTCGTCATCGAGATGCATCTCTGCTAGGATGGAAGCAGTGCCGATGGCCCGTTCGAGATCCGGAGAATCCGCAGCGGAGAGACGCTCCAGCGCGCGGCCGATGAAGGCGATTTCCTCCGGAGCGTAGGCAGGGGCGAGCGAATCCAGCCAGGAATCGATATTTTCTCTAGGCAGCGTGACGGTAACCATGATGAATTATGTCACAGATCCCGGCAGCATGACGTGGAACGCGAAATATCGCTGGAAGGGTGAACCTCGCATCCTGGACACCTGGGAGAGAATCGCAAGCGCTCTTGCCGAAAATGCTGCCGAAAAAAAATCCTTCCTTTCCATTCTCGAGGATCATGCCTTCCTTCCCGGGGGAAGAATCCAGGCCGGGGCCGGTACCGGGCGCAATGTCACCCTGTTCAACTGCTTCGTGATGGGAGAAATCGAGGATTCCCTTTCCGGAATCTTCGATGCGCTGAAGGAAGGGGCGCTCACCATGCAACAGGGAGGAGGCGTGGGATACGATTTTTCCACGCTGCGCCCGGCCGGATCGGCTGCGGAAACCGCCGGCCTGATCGCATCCGGCCCGGTCTCCTTCATGAGGATCTGGGACAGCATGTGCGCCACGATCCTGTCCACGGGCGCCCGGCGCGGCGCGATGATGGGCACCCTGCGCTGCGACCATCCCGACATCCTCGATTTCGTGAATGCCAAGCGCAGCGGCGACTCCCTCAGGAATTTCAATCTTTCCGTGCTCGCGAGCGATTCGTTCATGCAGGCGGTGCGGGAAGACGGAAAGCTTCCCCTGGTCTTTCCGGAAAACGGAAAGGTCCTTGCGGAAATCGGCGCAAGGGATTTGTGGCAGCGCATCATGGAATCGGCCCATGCCTGCGCGGAGCCTGGCGTGCTCTTCATCGACCGGATCAGGAATGCCGACAATCTGGGCTATTGCGAGCGGGTGAGCGCGACCAATCCATGCGGCGAAATCCCGCTCCCGCCCTACGGCGCGTGCGACCTGGGATCGATCAATCTCACCCGTTTCGTGAAGTATCCATTCACGGAAAACGCTTGCCTCGACCTCGAAGGGATCGCAAGGACTGCGAAAATCGCGGTCCGGATGCTCGACAGGGTCTACGACGTATCGCGCTTTCCCCTGGAAAAACAGCGCAAAGTGGCCCTCTCCTCGCGCAGGATCGGGCTCGGCATCACCGGGCTCGCAGATTGCCTCGCCATGCTGGGGATCCGCTATTCCGGACAGGAAGGAAGAAAGCGTGCAGAAGAAATCATGAGGACGATCAAGGAATGCGCCTATGCGGAATCGGTCGAAATCGCCAGAAAAAAAGGGCCTTTTCCGCTTTTCTCGCCCGCCTACCTGGAAAGGGAATTCATCTCCTCCCTGCCTTCCGGAATCAGGAAAAGGATCGCAAGGCACGGCATCCGGAACAGCCATCTGCTCGCCGTCGCGCCGACCGGCACCATCAGCCTGCTCGCAGGGAACGTTTCGAGCGGTCTGGAGCCGATCCACGCCCTGGAATATGCAAGAAACATCCGGCTTCCGGACGGAAGAACGCAGGCCGTGCAGGTTTCGGATCACGCCTTTTCGCTGTTTCGCAGAACCTTCGGCAACGCGCCATTGCCGGAATGCTTCGAAACCGCAATCCCGCCCCTGGAGCAGCTTCTCATGCAGGCCGCGCTGCAGCATCATGTGGACAATGCCATCTCGAAAACCGTGAGCGTGCCGCAAAACATGGATTTCGAATCCTTTTCAGGAATTTATTCCAAGGCTTATGAACTTGGGCTGAAAGGATGCACAGCATACCGTCCGAACCCGGTGACGGGAACCGTGCTCGGAGCATGAAATGCACGATTACTTCGAGCACGATGCGGACATCGGCATCATCGGGCGGGGAAACACGGTGGAAGAAGCCTTCGTATCGGCAGCGCGCGCGCTGTTTTCCCTGGAGTCCGATCCGGAACAGCTCGGCCAGGATGTCGCAATCGGGGTCGAATTTTCCGAGGAAGACCTAGAATATGCTTTCATTACCTGGCTCAACCTGCTGATTGCCAAGGCTCATTCCGAAAGGATCGCATTGCGCGAATTCAGCCTTTCCCGGGAGGGAAGCCGCTGGAAGGGCATCGCATGGGGGGAGCGCTGGAAGGAAGAAATGGAGAGAGGGATCGAGGTGAAAGGCGCCACCCTGACCCTGCTTTCGGTGAAAAAATCCGGAAATCTCTGGGAAGCGCGCTCGATCGTGGACGTTTGACATGGACCTCTCCAGACTTGCCGAATTGACGCCCCATTCCTGGAAATCCGGGCGCTCGATCCTGTACGGCAGTTCCTCCCTCATCGAGGCGATGGACGAAAAGGTGCTCGAACAGATTTCGAACGTATCCAGGCTTCCCGGACTGGTCGGCGCCGCCATGACCATGCCGGACGCCCACTGGGGATACGGATTTCCCATCGGCGGGGTGGCGGCTTTCGATGCGGAACAGGGGGGAATCGTCTCTGCAGGCGGGGTCGGATTCGACATTTCCTGCGGAATCCGCTGTCTCAGAACCAGCCTGAAAAAGGAGGATCTCGAAAAGGGCAAGGCGAGAATCGCGGAAGTCCTTTTCAGGAAAATTCCGGCGGGCGTGGGAGAAGGAGGAAGGATCCGGGTTTCTTCCGAAGAACTCGAAACAATCATGATATCCGGCGCGAAATGGGCGGTCGATTCAGGTTACGGCAATGCCGCCGATCTCGAATATGTCGAGGAGCGCGGCAGGGTTTGCGGCGCGAATCCAGCCTTCGTTTCGGATCTGGCGAAAAAGCGTCAGTTCGGGGAAATGGGCACGCTGGGTTCGGGCAATCATTATCTCGAAATCCAGGTCGTGGACAGGATTTCAGACCCCGCTGCTGCGAAAGCCTTCGGCATCGAAAAGGATGGCATCCTGGTTTCGATCCATTGCGGGTCGAGAGGGTTTGGCCACCAGATCGGAACGGATTACCTGGTCCTGCTCGCCAGGGCTGCGAAAAGGCTGGGGCTCTCCCTTCCTGACCGGGAACTCGCCTGCGCACCGATCCGTTCCCCGGAAGGAGAACAGTATCTCGGCGCGATGAATTGCGCGATCAATGTCGCGCTCGCCAACCGCCAGATCCTGTCCCATCTTGCGAAGGAATGCCTCGATGCAGTGTTTCCAGGGATCCTGGTCGAGACGCTTTTCGATGTGAGCCACAACACCTGCAAGCTGGAGAAGCATGTTCACGAGGGCCGAGAAAAAATGCTGCACGTCCACAGAAAGGGAGCGACTCGCGCCTTCGGCCCGAACCATCCCGATCTTCCCCAAAGATACCGGGAATGCGGCCAACCCGTCATCATCGGAGGCAGCATGGGAACGGGTTCCTGGATCCTGGCAGGAAACGAGGACAATCCCGCCTTCTGTTCCGCAAGCCATGGCGCGGGGCGGGCGATGAGCCGCAGCCGCGCGCTCAGGCAATACGAAGGCAGGAAGATCGTCGAGGATCTGGCGCAGAGGGGAATCCTGATCCGGACGCGCTCGATGCGCGGCGCTGCCGAAGAAGCGCCGGATGCCTACAAGGACGTGGAACTGGTGGCCGAAGACACGGAGCGCGCCAATCTCGCAAGGCGCGTCGCGCATCTCTCCCCGTCAGTCTGCATCAAGGGCTGAGGATGTTGCGAAGGAAGCGCTTTTGGCATATCTTGCGCGTTTCCAAGGAAAAACCATGCCCGGAATCCTCCATCTCATCCCTTCTCCGCTCGGCGAATCCGATCTCGACTCGATTTTGCCCCTCGAAGTCAGGAAGAAGATCGCCGGGATCGAAGTCTTCATCGTCGAGCATCCGAAGACTGCGCGGAACTTCCTGAAGCAGGTGGGCACCAGAAAGCCGCTGCAGGAACTGGAAATGCATGTGCTCGACGAGCATACCAAACCGGACGAACTCGAAGCCATGCTGCGCCCGCTCCTCGAAGGACGCGATGCGGGCGTGATCTCGGAAGCGGGCTGTCCGGCGGTCGCGGACCCCGGCGCGGAACTTGCGAGGCTCGCGCATGAAAAAGGAATCCGGGTGATCCCGCTGGTGGGCCCCTCCTCGATCCTGCTCGCGCTGATGGCTTCCGGCCTCGGCGGGCAGCGTTTCGCCTTCCACGGCTATCTTCCTGTGGAGACGGAAGAACTCACGAAGCGCATTGTCAGGATGGAAAAGGACTCGAAATCGAGAGGGGAAACCCAGATCTTCATCGAAACCCCCTACCGGAACCAGAAGCTCTTCTCCGCACTCTTTCAGCATTGCCAGGGCGAGACGCTGCTCACCATAGCAAGCGATGTCACGCTCGAATCGGAGAGCATCCTGACGAAAACGGTTCGGGAATGGAAAAAAAATCCGCCCGAAATCGGCAAGCGCCCGACGGTCTTTTTGATCCGCGCCTAACGCAGCTTCTCGTCCATCGCTTCGAGCATGGCGGATCCGAAGGTTGCGCCGAACTTCTTTGCAAAGCGCATGGCGACATTTTCCTTCGGCGTGTAATCGACGATTTCCTTGGCCCCGATGATTTTTTCCGCCACGTAATCGGTGGTGCCGAGCCCGTCGGTCAGCCCCATCGAGATGCTCTTCTGTCCGGTCCAGACCAGGCCGCTAAACATGTCCGGCGTCTCCTTGAGGCGATTTCCCCGGCCATCCCGCACCACCTGGATGAACTGCTGGTGGATTTCCTCGAGCATCGAAAGCGCATATTTCTTCTGATCGTCATTCATCGGGGAAAACGGATCGAGAAAACCCTTATTGACCCCGGCCGTGAGCAGCCTGCGCTCCACACCGAGCTTCTGCATCGCCCCGGTGAAGCCGAATCCGTCCATCAGCACGCCGATCGAGCCGACGATGCTCGCCTTGTCCACATAGATTTTGTCTGTGGCGACCGCGACATAATAGGCCCCCGATGCGCACATCTCGCCCACCACCGAATAGATCGGGATGTTCGGATGCTCCTTCCTGAGCTTCCTGATCTCGTCGTTGATCTCTCCCGCCTGAACCGGGCTCCCGCCGGGGCTGTTGATCTCGAGGATGACGCCCTTGGTGTCGCTGTCTGCAAACGCCTTTTTCAGGCCTTTATCGATCTCCTCGGCGCTCGCGGTACTGTTCGCCGAGATCACGCCGGAAAGCTCGATCAGTGCGGTATGCTTTCCGGAAATGCCCTGTTCCACCCCGTTCTTGCCCTTGAAAGCGAGGATGAGCACGCCGAACAGGAAAAGAAATCCCAGCGTACTGAAGAAAATGCTCCAGTGCCTCGCCCTTCTCTGCTCCTGGAGGGCATGAAAGGCCAGTTTTTCGAGCGTTTCTCGTTCCCAGTTTTCTGCCATTCTTTCCCCCTCATGCATGTTCGTGAAGCCATTGTTTCAATTCTTCGAAATCGTTCAGACAGGCAAGCGGCGAGCAGGCTTCGAGCGTTTGTCTCGGATGCGCCCCGTGGCAAAGCGCAACGCTTTCCACCCCCGCGTTTTCCGCCATCAGCAGATCATGCGTGGTGTCGCCGATCATGAGCGTCCTTTCCGGCTCCACCCCGAGTCTTTCCATGAGATCGAAAAGCATGGCCGGATTGGGCTTGGAAAAGGACTCGTCCGCGCAGCGGCTTGCATGGAAATGCCTTCCCAATCCGGAGCTCTCGAAGGCGGAATCGAGCCCCCTTCTTCCCTTTCCCGTCGCAACCGCGAGCAGATAGCCCGCTTCTTCGAGCGCTGCAACGGTCTCCCTCGCGCCGTCGAAAAGATTCAGCCCTTCCTCGCTGGCGAGGAAATAATGATGGCGGTAGCGATCGGAAAGGCGCTGGTAATCCTCTTGCCGCGCATCCGGGAAAAGATGCATCATCGCTTCCAGCAACCCGAGACCGATGATGTGGCGGGAAGCCTCCTCGGATGGTTCCTGAAAACCCGCATCGCGGGAAGCCGCGCGGATCGAGCGCACGATGAGATCGGCTGAATCCATCAGCGTCCCGTCCCAGTCGAACACGATGAGATCGTATCTTTTCTTCATTGCCATTCCAACAGTTTTCTGAATTCATCCGGCATGGGCGACTCCACCTGCATGGCAGACCCATCGGGATGCATGAAGTTCATTTTCGCCGCATGAAGATACATCCTCCTGAAACCCGCCTTCGAAATTTCCCGGTTCAGGGAAAAATCGCCGTATTTTTCGTCCCCGAGGATGGGAAAGCCGAGATGGGCGAGATGCACCCGGATCTGGTGGGTCCTGCCGGTCTTGAGATCGGCATCGACGAGGCTCGTCCGCTTTCCCGCATCGACCAGCGTGAAGATGGTCCTGGAAGGGAGACCTTCCTCATGCACGCTCACCCTTCTTTCTCCGGATTCGGTGAGGTATTTCCTGAGCGCCGCATTCACTTCCTTCCTGCGAGTTTGCCAGATTCCGGAGACCACGGCGAAATAATGCTTGCCGATTTTCCCTTCCCGGATCTGCCTGTGCAGCTCGACGAGCGCAGAGCGCTTCTTGGCGATGAGGAGCAACCCGGAGGTTTCGCGATCGAGCCGGTGTACGAGTTCGAGGAATTTCGCCTGAGGGCGGCTCGATCTCAATTGCTCGATCACCCCGAAGCTCACCCCGCTTCCGCCATGCACCGCGATCCCGGCAGGTTTTTCCAGCACGATGAGATGATCGTCCTCGTGGAGGATCGGGATGTCGAAAGCGGGCAGCCTCCTGGGCTCTTCCCTTTCCGCGACCCGGATGGGGGGGATGCGGATGACGTCGCCTGCCGAAACCCTTGCAGTCGCATCGACCCGCTTGCTGTTCAGCCTGACTTCTCCGCTCCTCAGGATCCGGTACACATGGCTTTTCGGAACGCCTTTCAGCCTCGCGAAAAGGTAATTGTCGATGCGTTGTCCGGCATCCTCTTCCGCCACTGTCTCCCTTGTGACAGAATTTTTGCATGCATCGATCATTTTGCTTATACTTGAGTCTCTTGTAGGTCTGCGCGCTGCAGCCTGAAGAACGCTCCAACTGAAGCGATCCCGAATTTTTTTGTAAACATGGTTAACTTCGCTCACCACAAAGTAGCGATAATAATTGATTTGCGCGCTCAAGGCACACGTAAAATTTTCGTCCCCTGCAAGGGCAGGGCCAGGCAACCCCGATTCTGCATCATGAAAGCGTGCCTTAATCCGACTGATGAATGACTACAGACCGTTGAATCGCTGATGTTGCGCAGTTTTGCCCGTGTTACGAGCGCGGGAGAATAGAAATAATGAAACGCATGTTGTTTAATGCGACCCAATCAGAAGAACTCCGGGTCGCAATCGTGGACGGTCAGAAGCTGATCGACCTGGACATAGAATCAGCCAGCAAGGAACAGAAAAAGAGCAATATATACAAGGGAGTAATCACCAGAATCGAACCCAGCCTGGAAGCTGCATTCGTCGACTACGGCAGCGAGCGCCATGGTTTTCTGCCTTTCAAGGAAATCTCCAGGAGCAATTTTCTCGGCGACAATGTGGATGTGGGTCGCGCGAGGATCCAGGACGTCCTCAAGGAAAAGCAGGAAGTCATCGTCCAGGTGGACAAGGACGAACGCGGCACGAAAGGGGCTGCGCTCACCACCTTCATCAGCCTGGCCGGTCGCTATCTGGTCCTGATGCCGAACAATCCGAAGGGCGGAGGCGTCTCCCGCCGCATCGAGGGTGAGGACAGGAACGAGCTTCGCGACATCATGGCGCAGCTCGAAATCCCAGCCGGAATGAGCATCATCGCCAGGACCGCTGGAATCGGCCGGACCATCGAGGAATTGCAGTGGGACCTCAACTACCTGCTGCAGCTCTGGACCGCGATCGAAAGCGCTTCCCAGCAGCAAAACGGCGCCTTCCTCATCTATCAGGAAAGCAGCCTGGTAATCCGCGCCATTCGCGATTATTTCAACCAGGACATCGGCGAGATCCTGATCGACACCGAAGACATCTACCAGCAGGCCAAGCAGTTCATGAGCCATGTCATGCCGGGCAATGTCAACCGGGTCAAGTATTACAACGACGACATCCCGCTGTTTTCCCGCTTCCAGATCGAGCACCAGATCGAAACCGCCTATTCGCGCACGGTAACGCTGCCGTCCGGCGGCGCGATCGTCATCGACCACACCGAGGCGCTGGTCTCGATCGACGTCAATTCCGCACGCGCAACCAAGGGTGCGGACATCGAGCAGACCGCATTCAACACCAACCTGGAGGCTGCGGACGAAATCGCGAGGCAGCTCAGGCTGCGCGATCTGGGCGGGCTCATCGTCATCGACTTCATCGACATGGAAAGCAGCAAGAACCAGCGCGAAGTCGAGAACCGCCTGAAGGAAGCGCTGCATCACGACCGGGCTCGGGTGCAGACCGGAAAGATCTCCCGCTTCGGCCTGCTGGAACTCTCGCGTCAGAGGCTGCAGCCCTCGCTCGGCGAATCGAGCCACATGCCCTGCCCGCGCTGCCATGGAACCGGCCACATCCGGGGAATCGAATCCTCCGCGCTGCACATCCTCAGGATCATCCAGGAAGAAGCGATGAAGGAAAACAGCGCGATGATTCGCGCGCAGGTTCCTGTCGATGTCGCGACCTATCTCCTCAACGAAAAGCGCGCCGAGATCCATTCGATCGAATCGAGGCTGAGGGTGGACGTGATTCTGGTTCCCAACATGTACATCGAGACCCCGAATTACACCATCGCCAGGCTGCGCCACGACGAAGTGGCCGCGCAGGACAGCGGCCAGGCGAGCTACCAGCTCGTCGAAAAACCCGTGGAAGAGACTCCCGGAGAACCCTCCAGGGAAGCGAAAGCGCCCAGGCAGCAGGCAGCCGTGAAGGGCATCACGCCCGCGCGCAGCCCGCTCCGGTCGCACCTGAACCCGTACCGGAACCGAAGAAGTTGAGCTTCTTCGGGAAGATGTTCTCCTGGCTGAAAACCGAACCTGCAGAAGCGCCGAAACCTGCCGAACCTGCAACCCCAGTGAAGGCCGAGCCGGTTCGCGAAAGATCGCGTCAGCCCCAGAAACCCAGGGCTGCAGCGGAACCACAGAAGCGCCAGCCGCAGAAACAGCAAAGGCCCGAGAAGGTGGAAAAGCCGGTTCTCGCCGAAGAAGCCGCTCCGGAAGCGGAGAAGCCCAAGGTGGAGACTCCTCAGGGAGAAGGCAAGAGCAGGCGCAGGCGTGGCAGGCGCGATCGCTCCCGCTCCGACAAGACCGAAGCGCTCGGCATGGATTCAGCGGAAGCCGTGGCCGCAGAGAAGCCCGCTCCCCAGAAACCGGAGCGCTCCGAGCAGCCTGCAAGACAGAAGCGTCCGCCCAGGGGTGAGGCAGAGGCAGTGAAGCCGGCTGCGGAAGCGGAAAAAACCGCAACCGTCGAGGCGGCAGGCGCGCCCGTCGCCGTGAAAAAACCCATCGAGGCGATCATCGAAATCGCAAGACCGGTCAGCGCTCCGGTTGAAATCGTGGAAGCCGTAGCGGAAGAAGGCCTTCAGCAGGTCGAGACCAACCCCGAGAAAGTGGGCCGCACGGCAAGCGAAGCAGCCTTCGAGCGCGCGAGGACTCATCCGCGCCGCCGCAGGACCCGCAACATCGCTCCGGTCGAAGCGGAACCGCTGATGCAGGTCGAGACGAAGCGCTCCGAGTGAAGTTCAACGGGCTGCCAGGATTTCCCTGAGCAGCCCGTTCGATGCGCTTTCCACCATGTCGAGCACCCGCTCGAAACCCTGCGATCCGCCATAATACGGATCGGGCACTTCCCTTTCCTGGCGGTCCGGGCTGAATTCCATGAACAGCCTCGCCTTCGACTCCAGTTCAGGTCCAGCGATCCTTTTCAGGATCGAAAGGTTCTGGTTGTCCATGGCGAGAATGTAATCGAATTTCCTGAAATCGGCCTTTTCGACCTGCCTCGCCCTGAGTCCGCTCATGTCGTATCCCCTGCTCCTTGCCGCGCGGCTCGCCCGCTCGTCCGGAGGCAGGCCGATATGGTAACCGTGCGTGCCTGCCGAATCGATCAGGATCGTTCTTCCCAGCCCGGCAGCTTCCACCCTTTGGCGAAACACCGCCTCGGCGGTCGGGGAGCGGCAGATGTTGCCCATGCAGACGAACAAAACGGAAACCTTTTCTTTACTCTTCATATACAGAAACAATCGCCAAAAATGGGATCATTTTACTGCATTTCAGACCATTTTAAATCAATATGTTGCCAGATAGTTTGGGGGAAGATTTTTGCATCCCAGCGACATTTCGAATCAGGTAATGAGGACATACTTTGCGCTGTATTCGCCATCCATGATCGGGATATCATGAATATTGAACAACAATCATATCGTATTGATCTCGAGTTCCAGCGCACGAAGGCGATCGACGATGGAATCGAAAGTGGGGGGCTCGCCGATGAACA
>JABEVD010000081.1 GCA_013044025.1 Burkholderiales bacterium | reverse complement strand
TTGACCTCACCCGCTACAATTGCGGCGCAACGACCCTGAACGACACTTCCGGCTCCACGGCCTGCTTTTCCATCAACGGCGGAGTCACCGATCTCGCGACTTTCTCTCCAACTTCCGATTCCGCCGACTGGGCGGGCACCGCGGGCACCAGCGGAGACGCCTTCGGCGCTTATCTCGCCAACGGCGTCACCGCCACCATGACACCGGTCGATTACACCGTGATGCAGGCGCTCGGATGGACCATTCCAGAACCAGGCACGCTCTTCCTGTTCGGCACATCCTTCCTCGGCCTCGCCTTGCGCTACCGGAAATCCTTCAGGGCGTGAGCCCCGCATCGCGGATGAGGGAGGAAATGTAATCCCCGGGAATCGCATAAGCGATTCCGGAAGGATCGGACAGCACGCTTTCCTTGACGTTCTTCACGAAAACCATGTTGACGATCCCCACCACCTTGCCGGTCTCCGGAAGATAGAGCGGACTGCCGCTGTTACCAGGATACGCGGTGCCATCGAGCTGGAATACCCGGAACGGCGTTCGCAACTGGCTGATCGCCCTGGCGGTAAGCTGGTTCGAGTTCTGCGCAGGAATGACGATCGGGGTGATCGAGGATAGCGTCGCCTTGTGCGTCACCGGGTAATAGCCGAGCACGACCCCTATGGGAAACCCGGTGAAGGCAAGCGAATCGCCTTCGCGCAAAGCACCTGAATCTCCGAAATGCAGAACCGGCATGGCGGGCCCTTCGAATTTCAGGAGCGCAAGATCGTGCATCCTGTCCACCCTGACCTTCTCCGCACCATAGACGCGCGCCTTTTCTCCATTCCCGGTGAAGACCACCAGCTTTTCCTGCTGTTCCGCGTCGAGGATCCCTGACACCACGTGAAAATTGGTGATCACATGATTGCCGTCCGATACGGCAAATCCCGTCCCGAGAAATTTCAGAGGGGGCGCTCGATCCTGCTGATACGTGCCGATCGCGACGACGGAAGGCTTGATTTCTTCCACCGTATCGGCAAGCGATGCAGCAGATGCATGTGCCTGCCAGAAGAAAAGCAAGCAAAACAGGATTGCGCGCATGAAATCTCCAGCCATTTTCGATAAAAAAATGGTATTTCCGCAACCTTGCGCTGTCCACAAGAAAATGAGAACGAGTCCCGCTACCTATGGATCGTATTGAAAAAATTGACGAATAATGGTAAAATCCAAACCATGAATCTTACCTCCGGTTGAAGATTTGACATGAGCCTTTTGTTCCGAGTGTTCGTCATCCTCCTGTTCGCGACCCCCAGGATTTCGCTCGCCTCTTTCACGACCAGAACCTATACCTTTTCGACCACGTCTTCCGCGACCGACTCCGTAGGCGAGTCGGTGAGCGCGCACGCAACCTTCCGCATCACCGCGGACAGCGTGGTGGTGACGCTGGTCAACGAACAGAAGGATGTCGTCAGCGTCGGCCAGAACATCAGCTCGCTTTATTTCACGGTGAACAATTGCGGATCCATTTTTTCCTTGGACGGAAGCTCGGGAAATCTGGTTTCGATCGGCAGCGGCGGAAAAATAGACTCGAGCTCGGAATCGAATTCGCTCGATCATTGGCATTCAGGGCAATCCAGCGGACAATTCTACCTCAACGACCTGGCGGGAGGAGGAAGTCCGGATCAGACCATCATCGGCCCGCAGAACGGGGAAGGAGACTATTCCACAGTGAATCACTCCATCTACGACAATGCGCCGCACAACCCTTTCGTGCAGAACGAGGCGACCTTCACCTACAAGTTCCCGCCGGGCGAACTGACCGACAGCACCAAGATTTCGAAAGTCACGATCGGATTCGGCACGCAGGCTGGTTGCAACCAGACCACCTATCTTTCCAGCTCCAGGATTCCGACCCCGGGATCCCTGCCGCTCTTCCTGATCGGTCTGATTGCTCTTCTCGGAAGAGCGCTGAGGAAGAGGAAAAGTTATTCCGGATCGAATTCCGAAAAGAGCCGCAACATCCTCTCCGCCTCTTCAGGATCGAGTCTGCAGATGGCATGACCCACATGGACGATGACATAATCTCCCACGCCCACATCGTCCACCAGCACCAGTGAAACCCGGCATCGATCCCTGTCCATTTCGACCAGTGCGCTTCCGTCCGGAAGAAGCGCAACGACCTGGACAGGTATCGCAAAAACCATTTTCATCCCCCATAACAGGCATCTTTTGCTGAAAAGTATAGTTCATGCAGGAGCTTTATCCAGCATGGACGCTGGCCGCTACCTTTTCAAAAGGCCTGTATCCGGGTCGAGGAAAAGGGTTGCTGAGTCCGGCCTGGAAAAAAGGAACAGATCGTCGAGTTTTCCAGCCTTCTCGTCGTAGGAATCCCCGCCTATCCTGCCCAGCCCCCAGTTGTCCTCGATGAATCTCAGGATGGAGCTCTGATCCGTAATCGCATGGCTCACATGGTTGCGCTTGGCGAAAGGAGAGAGGACGAGCAGCGGAAGCCTCGGTCCATAACCGCATCTTCCCGGATGGATTCCCTTGCCCGTGCCGCAGGCGCCCGGCCCTGAAAGCGCATCGATCGGGGAAGCCGACGGCTTCACGATCGGCCCCATGCGGTGATCGTACCATCCGTCCGAATCGTCGTAAGCGAGAAATACCACCATGTCCTTCCATTCCGGCAATTTCTGCAGCCTGTTCAGCGTGGAAACCAGAAATTTCTGCTCGTCGAGCGGCCCGGAATATCCTGCATGACCATCCTCCGCCATTTTCGCCTTGAGAAAACTCACGGCGGGAAGATGTCCCGATTCGGCCGCAGCCCAGAAATCCTCCAGATCGTACTGGTGGTTGGCCCGATCGGAAAACCCGATCTTCCCGACCGAAGAAGGGGCAAGGTGATGCGGATTCGCAGTCGATTCGTAATACTGAAAAGGTTCGTGGTGGGGACTGTAATCCGGAACGGTCTTTCCGGCGAGGTTCGAGCTTTTCGCGCCGCAGAGGGCTTTCCCGTCGACGCTGCCAGTCGCCCTGAATCCGCCCTGGAACCAGCCCCAGGTGACCCCCCTGGCATTCAGGAGATCGCCCAGATTTTTTCCGGACATCGAAAATGTAACGCCCTTCGCGCAATCGTCCAGCGACGGGTCGGCATCGCCGTACACGGTTCCTCCCAGAACCACTTCGGAAAGATTTTCAGGCGTAGCTCCATGGGTCTGCCCGGAAACGAGGTTCAACGCGCCGGGGGTGGAAGGGCCGAAGGTCGAGCCGAAAAAACGGTCGCTCATGGCAAAGCGCTGCGCATAATTCCACAGCGCCGTCACGGTATTGCCGTCGTAATACCCCATTACCTGACGGGCGTCGCATTTCCTGGAAGAAGTGTATTCGACGAATTTGTCCATGCGCCCGCCGTCGAATGCGAGCTGTTCCGCGGTATATTCATGCCCCATGTCGCAGGTGCTGAACTCCTTCCGGGACAAGCGGTAGGGAGCGGCAGAATTGGGATTTTTTTCGAGCAGGTCGGCATCCAACCCATCCACATGCGGCGTGCCTTTCGCCGCGGAAAAAGGAGGATCGCCGGGCTCGTTTTTCGCGTTCGGATAAGTGGCGAAATAATGATCGAAGGAGACATTCTCCTGAAAGATCACCACCACATGCTTTACCGGATACAGCGTGGCATGGGCCTGACAGGCCAGGAGAGACAGGGCGAGAGCAATCCGCTTCAAGATCACCTCCCGAGGAACAACAGCTCGCCGGAAGGCGAAATCTCGTAGGCGGTGACATTGTTGTCGCCGCCGTTCGTGACATACACGAAGCGGTTCGCAGGATCCACCGTCACGGATTTCGGCGCATGCCCGGTTTCGAAAGGACTCTTCGGCAACTGCGAGAGACCGCCCGATTTCGCGTCGATTTCATATCCGGAAACCCCGCCCAGCCAGTTGACCACATAGACATGCCTGCCCGCAGGATCGACGGTCACGTACAGGGGAGTCAGCCCGGCCTGATAGGGGCTTCCCGGAATCGCGGTCATTTTCCCGTTCCCGTCGATGGAAAAAGCGGAAACGCTGGTGGTGAGGGAATTGGTCACATAAGCATATTTTCCGGAGGGAGAAAGCGCGATCGCGAATGGACCTGAACCGGTCCTGAAAGGACTTCCCTGGATCATCTTCAGCGAGCCATCGGCTCCTATGTCGAAAACCGATACGGAATTGGAAGCGGAATTGGCCACGAAAAGATGCCTGCCAGCAGAATCGACCGCGAGGCAGGCAGGCGCCTTGCCGGATTCGAAGGGAGAACCACGCACTTCGTGCAAGGCGCCGGTGTCCGCATCGATCGAATAGGCCGAAATCGTGGTTTCACCGTAATTCGAAACATAGGCATATTTTCCGGATGAAGTGATCGCGATGAAGGTCGGATTTTTACCGGCATGGAAAGGACTTCCCTTCACCGGTGCCAATGCGCCGGTTTTCGCATCGATCCGGAAGGCGGAAACGGCGGTCGAATCGGTATCGGCCGTATAGGCGAAACGGCCCGCAGGATCGATCGCGATCATGTTCGGCCCCCAACCTGATGCGACCGAGGCGATGGCTCGGTCGGCAAGCTTGCCGCTTCCGGAAACCGGGTAGATCAGGATGTTGCCCCCGTTGGAATTGGTCACATAGGCAAATTTCCCGGATGGAGAAATGGCAACGGAACTCGGCGTGATCCCCGCCTTGACCGTTCCGTTCGATCTCGTCCTCTCGGCAGCATGGCTTGCAACGGAAGGAGCAGTGCTGCACCCGGCGAGCACGAAAGGGAAGACGAGCAGGATTCTGGATAGGACGGACATCATTTTTCCATTCTTGAAGACCCCGCAATTATGCCGCCATTCGGCCTTTTTCGGGAAGCCCTATTCCGCCCCGAAGAAATCCTTCATGAGAAAGGATTCGAGTTCTGCTGTATCGCGAACCCTGGCAGAGAGCACCACCACCTGGCCGAGACGCGCCGAATCCCAGTTGAAATCGCCCTGATAATACTGCCTGATCACTTCGATCATCTTGCGTACCACGGCGCGCCGGATGTCTCCGTCCGGCCCTGCCTCCACCTCGTAGGTTTCCTGGCGGGAATTGCTGTACTCGGAATGCCAGCCGAGGAAGGAAAGCACGGCGGAATGATCGTCCATCCTCACCAGCTTGAAAATTCCATTGGTGCCGACAGGTTTCGTTCCCTGATCCTGGAAAGGCCCCATGCGGTTCGCCTTTTCGTCGGGGTATTCGTCGTTTTGCGCATCCCGCATCTGTCTCGCACGGTTGACCGAATCGAGGAAGCTCACCGGCGGCGACGGCGGCGCAGGGCGGATTTCGCGCCGTTCCGGCTTGACCACATGAACCGGAGAATGCCTTTGCACGGCAATGACCCTTCTGTGCGGGACGACCTTGTGCTGCGGTTCGGGCGGAGATGCTTTCCGCACCGGCTTCTCGGCGGGAACCAGGCGGATGTCGAGCGGCATCGAAAGGCTCGGCACGGGCAACTTCACGGGATGGCTGAAACGAAGGAGCAGCATCGCCGCATGCAGCAATAGCGAAGCTGCAATGGCAAAGACCAGGTTGCGGCTCACATGGAAAGTGGCATCGTGTCCATGGAGAGAGTCCCACGATCCTTCCTCGAGCTGCATTTCCGGATTCATCTCAAAAATCCTGAAGTATACACCTCATTGGTAGAGTCGCACGCTTCCCGATTCCGCTCTTTTCGCCCTGTACATGGCGATGTCCGCGCATTTCATGAGCTCATCCTCGGTCTCGCCATGATCGGGATAAAAGGAGATTCCGATGCTGGCGGAAACGGAAACGACATGTCCCGAGATTTCCATCGGTTTCGCCACGCTGGAAAGGATCTTTTCCGCCACCTTCAGCGCATCTTCTTCCGAATCCACCTCGGGCAGAAGCACCACGAATTCGTCCCCGCCCAGACGGGAAACCGTGTCCGATTCCCGCACGCATTCGGTCATCCTCGCCGCGATTTCCTTCAGCAGCCTGTCGCCCACGTCGTGCCCGAAATTGTCGTTGATCGGTTTGAAGCGATCGAGATCCACAAAAATCACCGCAAGCCTGGATTTCTCCCTTCTCGCCTGCGACAACGCCTGGTGCAGACGGTCTCCGAACAGCAAACGATTGGGCAGCCCGGTGAGCACGTCGTAGTGCGCGAAATGCCGGACCCGCTCTGCATCCTGCTTCCTCTGCGTGATGTCGGAAAAGATCGCCACATGGCGCAGCACTTCTCCCCGCTCGTCCTTCAGCGCCTTCACCGACATCCAGGCCACGTAGATCTCGCCGTTCTTGCGCCGGTCGAACATTTCTCCACGCCACGCGCCTTCTTCCTTCAGCGACTTCCAGAATTCCTGGTAGAACTGCTCTTCGTGCTGCCCCGAGGCGAGAAAGGCCGGATTCTTTCCGAGCGCTTCCCTTGCCGAATAACCGGTGATCTCGGTAAATGCGGGATTGACCATCGCGATCCGGTTGGATGGATCGGTCACCATGATCGCCTCGTCCGAATTGTCGAACACGATTCCGGCAAGTTCGAGCTCCTTCTCCTTTTCCCTTTGCTCCGTGATGTCGACCACCATGCCGATGACGTGAGCAGGATTTCCTTGCTCGTCGTAGATCGGTTTCTTGAATGCATGGACGATGCGGTTCTGCTTCAGCGCATCGTTCCACATGCCCTGCTCGAAATCCGCCTCGACCCTTCCCTCGAAAATCTCCCTGTCCTTCTCCCTGAATATCCGCATTTGTTCCGGCGGGAAATATCGACTGCCGTCGGTGCCCTCCAGATCATCGAAAGCCAGTCCCCATTGCGCTTCGCAGGCGCGGTTCATGAGCAGGATCCTGCCCTGAGGATCCTTGATGTAGAGGGCGACCGGCATCAGTTCGATGATTTCCTGCAACCTCTTCTCGCTCGCACGGAAACGGGATTCGCTTTCGATCAGGTCGTGGTTGAGCTTCTCCGCATAGCGCACCGCTCGCCCCCTGCCATGCACCAGCAGCCAGATGATCGAAAACAGCAACAGGCTGAAGGCACCTCCTCCCAGCGCGATCACCATGCTCCTATTCTTGCCGTCCTCTGGAAGGGAGGAAATCACGATCGTCCAGGGATGGCTTGCGATCTCGATGTGCCGGACCATGTCGATCCCCGTCCCGCTCGCGGCATTGTGCACGCTCCGGTACATTAGCGAGGCAGGATCCACCCGATTTCCGTCATAGATCCGGATATCGAATTCGGATTGCGGCTTGCCAAGCACCCCGCGCATCAGGTCGTTCATGCGGAACGGACTGTATACCCATCCACGCAATGCGCGCTTTCTCCGTGCTTCCGTGTCATGCGGCATGCCGTTCCGGTAGATCGGAATGTAGATCAAAAATCCGGCCTGGACATCCTTCCCGGTTTCCTGGACGAGCCGCACCTTGCCCGACATCGCGGACTTTCCGCTTTGCATGGCCTTTTGCATCGCTGCGCGCCGCACCGGCTCGGTCCACATGTCGTAGCCGAATGCCCTTCTGTTTCTGGGAGAAAAAGGTTCGAGATAGACGATGGCAGTGTGAAAATCCCCATTATTCCAGGGATGGACGGAATACTCCGGATATCCTTCCGCCCGAATGCCCGCTTCGTGCATCTTGCGCAAATTTTCAGGGACGACTTCGGCATATCCCACCCCGAGGATGCCCGGATAATATTCGGCAAGCATGAGCGAATCGACATAATGGCGCCAGGCCTGCCGATCCACGGAAGGGTTGGAATGAAAAAGCCCCCTTGCACCGCGCAACACCTGAACATAGGTATCCAGCCGGTCGTCGATTGCGGATGTGATTTCCTGTACATGCAGATCGAAATCGGCAGCAGATCTCGCCTCTTCCAGTTTCACGGTCTGCCTCCAGGCAAAGAAGGTGACCGTCAGAAAGAGCAGCAGCGCGGACCATGGCAGGAGAGCCAGGAATCTCGCCAGCCCCGTTTGCCGCTCCATGGAGTTAGAATCAGGCAATTCCCCACCTTTCGCTTTGTCTGACCCAGTTTATATGCAATGATCGATTCCTTCAAATTGCCCCGGATTCATTCCATACATTTACGAACGAAGCGCAGAAAAACATGAGCGTCCTCCCGCATATTTCCCTCATCGGGGAGCATGCCGAATTCCTTCTCTCCAGAGGGGAGCCTTGCCTTGCCCTGCAAATCGCAGGCGCGGGACTGCAATCGGACCCGCAGAATCCGGAACTCCACCACCTCGCGGCAATTGCAGCCGCCCGGAGCGGAAAGCCCGATCTGGCTGAAGCGCATTACCGGGCGGCACTGCAAAGCGATCCGCACTGCAGCGGCGCGCTTGTCAATCTCGGCATCCTGCTCGCGGATAGCGAAAGAATTTGCGAAGCGGAAACCTGCTACAGGACGGCGCTGGAAATCTCTCCGGAAATTCCGGAAATCCATGCCAACCTGGCCGATTTGCTCGCATCCAAACGAAAATTCGAAGAGGCGGAATCGCATTACCGGAATGCGCTGGATCTGGGCGGGGGAAAGATCTCCCTCTCCAATCTGGGCGTGATGCTTGCCGATCAGGGAAGGGAGGAGGAAGCGGAAAGCTGTTTCAGAAAGGCGCTCTCGATCGATCCGCACTACCAGCTCGCCCGCCTCAATCTCTCCTTCCTGCTGCTATCCCGGGAAAGATATGGGGAAGGATGGCTGCTCCACGAGGCGAGACATCATCCCGGATTGCCCGGGAACGGCACCTTTTTCCCGAAAACCTCCGCCCCGAGATGGCAGGGGGAGGAGGTTTCCGGAAAATCCATCCTGGTTTGGGGCGAACAGGGATATGGAGACGAAATCCAGTTCTGCCGCTATGTTGCGGAACTTGCGA
The DNA here is from genome assembly GCA_013044025.1 of Burkholderiales bacterium. GTDB lineage: Bacteria > Pseudomonadota > Gammaproteobacteria > Burkholderiales > JABEVD01 > JABEVD01. The sequence continues at coordinate 2,840 of JABEVD010000081.1, read as the reverse complement.
GAGCCGGGGCGAAAGTCACTTATGCGACGAAACCCGGCCTCGAAGGGCTGATGAAGACCCTCGAAGGCGTGCACAGGGTAATCGTGCAAGGCTCCGAAATCGGTGAATGCGACTGCTGGATCCACGCGATGAGCCTGCCGCTTTTCTTCGAAGCCATTCCGCAGCGGATTCCCTATCTTTCGGCTGATCCGGAAAAGACAGGAGCATGGCAACTGCAAGGGAACTTGAAGGTCGGCATCACCTGGCAAGGCAATCCCAACCACAGGAACGATCGGGATCGCTCCCTGCCGTCGCTCGCCATCCTCTCGCCGCTCTTCGACATACCGGGGATCCGCTTTTTTTCCATACAGGCGGGAAAAAGGGAGGAAATGCAAGGCGTGGAAAGCCTGGGGGAACCTATCCGCGACTTCTCGGACACCGCTTCGATCCTCGCCAACCTCGACCTGCTGATTTCGGTCGACACCGCAAACGCCCATCTCGCCGGCGCATTGGGAGTCCCCTGCTGGCTGCTGCTGCCCGCATTCAGACCTGACTGGCGCTGGTTGAGAAATCGCGAGGATTCCCCCTGGTATCCCGGGTCGATGCGGATCTTCCGCCAGGAAGGGGGCTGGGAATCATTGGTTCGCAGGCTCAAATCCGAGCTGAAAAGGCTCGTCTGATGCGCATCACCCTTGCTGCGCCTCGAGCCTCCCTTCCACTTCCAGCACATGCCGGGTGGTGGCAAGAACGGTATCCGGATTGAGGCTGATGGAGTCGATGCCGATCTCCACGAGGAATTCGGCCATTTCCGGATAGTCCGATGGCGCCTGTCCGCAGATTCCGGAATGCCTTCCATTGCGCCTCGCCCCTTCCACGGTCATCCGTATCATCTGTTTCACCCCTTCGTCCCGCTCGTCGAACTCGAAGGAAACGATCTGGGAATCCCGATCCACGCCCAGGACGAGCTGGGTGAGGTCGTTGGAACCGATCGAGAAACCGTCGAAAATCTTCGAGAACTCATCGATCTGCAGAACGTTGTTGGGGATCTCGCACATCACGTAGATTTCCAGATCGTTTTCGCCCCGCCTCAATCCGTATTTTTCCATGACTTCCAGAACCCTTTTACCTTCCTCCACCCTCCTGCAAAATGGAATCATCAGCCTGACGTTGGACAACCCCATTTCCTCGCGCACTCGCTTCATGGCGCGGCACTCCATGGCGAATCCTTCCTCGTAGGCAGGATGAGCATATCTTGCCGCCCCTCTGAATCCGATCATGGGATTTTCCTCCTTCGGCTCGAACCAGGACCCGCCGAGCAGGGAGGCATATTCGTTCGACTTGAAGTCCGACATGCGCACGATGACGGGCTTGGGATAAAAAGCTGCGGCGATTGTCCCCACCCCTTCGGAGAGCCTTTCCACGAAAAAGGACTCCGCGCTCTCATGATGGCGGAAAAGCTCCAGGAGCTTCGCGCGCTCGGCATCGTCTTCGATCCGCTCTGGATGCACCAGCGCCATCGGATGCGCCTTGATGTACTCGTTGATGATGAATTCCATGCGCGCGAGTCCGACGCCGTCGTTTGGCAGAAAGCTGGTCTTGAAAGCGATATCCGGATTGCCGACATTGACCATGAGTCTGGTTTTCGGGCGAGCCAATGCAGAAAGATCGGTGAGGGTTCTCTTCACCGGAAGGATCCCCGCATAGACATGACCGACATCCCCTTCCGAGCAGGAGACGGTCACTTCGACCCCGTTCCTGATCGCCTCCGTCGCATTTTCGCATCCCACCACGGCCGGAATCCCAAGTTCGCGCGCCACGATGGCGGCATGGCAGGTTCGCCCCCCGCGATTGGTGACGACCGCGGCAGCCAGCTTCATCACGGTTCCCCAGTCCGGGGTGGTGGTGTCCGCGACCAGAACCTCTCCCGGAACGAATTCTCCCAGTTGGGCAACATTGGTGATGACTCTGGCTCGGCCCGAAGCCACCTTGCCTCCCACCGCCCGGCCAGCGACGAGAACCTCTCCCTTTTCATCCAGGAAATATTCTTCCAGCAGGTTCGAGGCGCGTCGCGAAGCCACGGTCTCCGGCCTCGCCTGCACCATGTAGAGCTTTCCTTCGATGCCGTCTTTCGCCCATTCCATGTCCATGGGCATGGGCCTGCCGGCCTTCGAACTGTAATGCTTTTCGATTTTCACCGCCCAATCTGCAAGCTGCAGCACTTCCTCGTCGCCGATGCAGAACCTGGATTGCGCTTCCTTCGGGGTGGGAATATTGCGGGTGGCCTCCCGCCCCTCCCCGTAGACCATGCGAATTTCCTTGCTGCCCAGGGTTCTTCTGAGTACGGCGCGTTTTCCTTTCTCCAGAGCCGGCTTGAAGACATAGAATTCGTCCGGATCCACCGCCCCCTGTACCACGTTCTCGCCCAAACCATATGCGCCTGTGACGAACACCACATCCTTGAACCCGGTCTCGGTGTCGATCGAGAAAATGACTCCGCTCGAAGCCAGATCGGAGCGCACCATTTTCATCACGCAAACGGAAAGATAAACCTTGAAGTGGTCGAAGCCGTTGTCGATCCGGTAGCGGATCGCCCGGTCCATGAACAGGCTCGCGAAGCAGCGTTTGATCGAGTCGATCAGATTCGCTTCCCCGGAAACATTGAGATAGGTTTCATGCTGCCCGGCGAAGCTCGCATTGGGAAGATCTTCCGCAGTCGCAGAGCTTCTCACCGCAACCGTGAGTTGCGGCCCGTATTCTCGCTTCAATTCTGCGTAGGCCAAAAGAATTTCGGAGACGAGTTCTTCAGAAAATGGAGCGGAATAGACGATCTCCCTCGCTCTTTCCGCCCTTCCTGCAAGATC
>JABEVD010000080.1 GCA_013044025.1 Burkholderiales bacterium | reverse complement strand
TCCGGGACGAACTCCAATCAGTCGAGCCGCAACCTGCTGCTCTCGGGGCGAGCCAAAATCGACGCGCAGCCCAGGCTCGAAATATTGAATGACGACGTGAGCTGCAAGCACGGCGCAACCGTCGGGCAGATCGATCCGGAAGAACTTTTCTATCTCAAGAGCCGGGGGCTCAATGAAGCGGATGCGAAGCGCATGCTGATCTGCGCGTTCGCGGCCGAAATCGTCGATCATGTCCCCGTACAACCCTTGCGCGAAGTCCTGAACAAGGCGCTTTACGGGAGGCTGTCATGAGGCGCGAGGATTTCCCGATCCTGGATCTGATGGTTCACGGCAAGCAGCTCGTTTATCTGGACAATGCCGCGTCTTCCCAGATGCCACAGCAGGTGATCGACCGGCTGGTTCATTACCAGAACTTTGAGCACGCCAACATCCATCGCGGGGTGCACTATCTTTCGGATATGGCGACCACCGCGTATGAAGGCGCGCGCGAGAAGGTCAGAAAATTTCTGAATGCGAAGGAATCGAGAGAAATCGTTTTCACCAAGGGAACGACCGAAGCGATCAATCTCGTGATGCACGGCTACGGCAGAAAATTCCTGAAAGAAGGCGACGAGATCATCCTCTCCGGACTGGAGCACCACGCCAACATCGTGCCGTGGCAGATGCTGGCTCAGGAGAAGGGAATCAGGATCCGGGTGATCCCGATGAACGACGACGGCGAATTGCTGCAGGAAGAATTCGCAAAGCTCTTCAATGCCAACACGAAGCTGCTCGCGCTCACCCATGTATCGAACGCGCTCGGCACGGTGAATCCGGTGAAGGAGATGATCGCCCATGCGCACAGAATGAATGTGCCGGTGCTGATCGACGGCGCGCAGGCGGCGCCCCATCACAGGGTCGACGTACAGGATCTGGATTGCGATTTTTACGCTTTCTCGGGTCACAAGATGTGCGGGCCGACCGGAATCGGCATCCTGTACGGCAAGGCTGAATTCCTGGAAAAAATGCAGCCCTATCAGGGCGGCGGCGACATGATCCTGTCGGTTTCCTTCGAGAAGACCGAATACAACGTCATTCCCTACAAGTTCGAGGCGGGAACGCCGCCGATCGCGGCCGCAATCGGGCTCGGCGCTGCGATCGATTACCTTTCCGAGATCGGGCTCGACGTGATAGAGGCGAAGGAAAAGGAGCTGCTCGATTACGCGACCGAAAAGGTAAAAAAGCTTCCCTATGTGCGCATCATCGGCACTGCGAAGAAGAAGGCCGCGGTGCTCTCTTTCGAGATCGAGGGAGTGCATCCGCACGACGTGGGAACGATCCTCGACACCGAAGGGGTGGCGATCCGCACCGGTCACCACTGCGCGCAGCCGGTGATGCAGCGCTTTTGCGTTCCGGCGACCGCGCGCGCATCCTTTGCCTTCTACAACACGCTGGAAGAAGTGGACAAGCTGGTCGCGGCAATCGAAAAGGTTCAGGAGGTGTTCGGATGAGTGAGATGCGCGCCTTGTACCAGGAAGTGATCCTGGATCACAACAAAAAGCCCAGGAACTGGGGGGCGATCGATGGCGCCAACCGCCATGCGGAAGGGCACAACCCGCTTTGCGGGGATCATGTGAAGCTCACCATGAATGTGGCCGAGGGTAAAATCGAATCCATCGCTTTCGAAGGGGTGGGCTGCGCGATCTGCAAGGCGTCCGCTTCGATGATGACGGGCGCGGTGAAGGGCAAGCCGGTGGAAGAAGCGGATCTGCTGGTCGAGGAGTTTCGCGGCATGGCGACCGGGAGTCTCGACCCCGAACAGAGCCATCTCGGGCGCCTCAAGGTTTTTGCCGGGGTGCGGGATCTGCCTTCCCGCGTGAAATGCGCGATCCTGCCCTGGCACACGCTGCATGCGGCGCTGCATTCGGAAGAATCCGTTTCCACCGAAGGGGCGTCCGACCCGGTACCTGGAGAATGAAATGCCGAAAATTGCGGAAATCGAAGATACGCCCAACCCCAATGCGGTGAAGTTTTTGCTGAAAGAGCGCCTCTCCTGGGGGGCCGCGAAGAATTATTCGAGCCCGGGAGAAGCGGAAGAGGACGATCTTGCCCAAAAGCTTTTCGCCATTCCCCATGTTTGCGGCGTGTTCTACATGGACAACTGGATCACCGTGACCCAGGACGGGGCGGCCGACTGGCCCGATCTGGTCCGCAAGGTCGCCCAGCCGATCCGGGAAGCGCAAGCCGCAGTCCGGCCCGCTTCGATGGAGACGAAAAATGGGGAGGACACGCCGCGGCTCGCCGCGATCCGGGCGTTGCTGGACGCGCAGATCCGCCCCGCGCTGATGGGAGACGGAGGCGACCTCGAAATCGTCTCGCTCGAAGGCAACATTCTTTGCATCCGCTATTATGGCGCGTGCGGAAGCTGCCCGAGTTCGCTTGCCGGGACGCTGCATGCGATCGGCAGCCTGGTGAGGACGATCGAACCTGAAATCGAGGTGATTGCGGTATGAGCGACTGGGTGGATGTGGCAAGCCAGGATGAATTCGGGGTGGGCCGCGCGATCGTGGTCGATGTCGACGGCGCCATGATCGGCGTGTTCAGGCTGGAAGACGGATTTTTCGCGATCGAGGATGTCTGCACCCACGACGGCGGGGATCTGGTGAGCGGATGCGTCGAGAATGGCGAAGTGATCTGTCCCCGCCACGGCGCGCATTTTTCGATCCGCACCGGCAAGGCGCTCACCGCGCCCGCCTACGAGGACGTTTCCACCTTCCCTGTCCGCATCGAGAACGGCATGGTGCAGGTCAGGGACGACCGCTGGGACTGATTTCCCACGTCTGCCAAGTCTGATGCGGCAGAAACAGACAGGGCCGAATCCGCGGTTTTCATCGTCCATGCTTCTCGCGGAAGCATGGATTCAGAATGCGACGAAGGGTCCTGAACCCGCAGGCGTCATCGAACCTCCGATCGCGAAATAAACTGTCCTTCCGAAAAGAAAGGGAAGTCCCCAGTCGAACGATGAAGGCGAGGTCGCTGTGCCGGCGATATTGTTGAATACCGCATTGCCCGTCGCTACGAGCGCATCGGCGTTGGCCACCGAAAAATTGACCGTGATCGACGGCGTTGCCGAAGCTGTACTCTGCAAAGTTGCAGAAAGCTGCTGGGTGGAGGAAGGACAATACCCTTGTGCCACGTATTTGCATAGCGGCGTTGCCCCATCCTGAAACAGGTACAGATTGGAACCGGTATCGATGAAGCTGCCCGAAAGCGTCTGGCCATTGTACAGGGTGGTGAAGTTGCCGAAGGAGTCGAGCGGAAGCACGGTCGCCGAGCCCAGCGCATTGTTGCTTCGCGTCCCGATGCCGAAGATGAGCGAACCTGCGAGGCCGGATGCGCCGGCTGAAGTCAACTGCGGCAAGACGATGACCAGCCCGTTGTTGTCTGAAGAAAACCTCGGGACCGGATTCTGGGTCTGGATGTTCAAGGGCTCGGCAAGGGAAATGCAGGCTGAAGGGCATTCGAAAAAGACGCCGTTGTTGGCCGTAGACGCGCAATATTGTCCGCATTCGTAGGGGAAAACGCCGATTCCCAGGATCCCGTTGGCATTCAGCGCAGCGGCATTGCCGATGGAAATCCCGTTGCACGAACCCGGTACGGCTGGATTCTGCACGGCGCTGACATCGTCTATGACCTGTACAGGAAGACCGTAGGCTGTTTCTCCCGCCATCGTGACATCCGCAAGCTGTACGCTTCCCCAGGTATAGCCGGAAGCGAATTGGGTGCATTCGAAAAGCGGTCCTCCCCCGCTACCCGTGATCCGGGTGAGGGGAATGGATGCCGGTATCGCAGATTTGAGCAGTCTGAGCCCATAGGAGCCCGTATCCACCAGCAGATTCGGTATGACCGCGCAGTTCGAGGAATTCGGCGTGCAGATGGTGATGCTTGCAAGCAGGACGTTGACATTGACGGATGCGGGCGCGGCATAAAGACTCAGGACATTCGATCCGGGCGCAACCGTCGTGCTGGCAATCGTGCCGGCCGGTGCGCTGGCAGGCGCAGCCCCTCCGCCTCCGCCACCCCCGCAGCTCGTGAGCAGAATGACGAGAAAAAGCAGCGCCCTCTTCACTGGATTTCCGATGGAGCAACGCCGGAAGGAAGCAGGTTCGGAAGGTAACCCTGCCCGGAAAATGCCCTCATGTGCCCGTCCGACCTGACGACAAGCCCCGGGGTGTCCACAGAGCCAGGTCCCATTTTCGCGTGCATGGCACCGACATAAGCATTGTAATGGGAACCCAGAAGCTGCTTCAGATCCGGCATGAACGGCCCCTGCCAGGCAATTCCGAATACCGTTCCAGTTGCGTTGTCGGAAAATTCCTTCACCACGGTTCCGGAAGGAAGCTGCAATATGCTCACCTTGTACAAAGTGGAAGGCTGGCTTCGAAGCGTGGCATTCAACGCATGGCCGTCCGCTGCGATGGAAGCCGGATTGCCGCCCAGATCTGCTCGCGATTGCGCGGGAAATAGCAGACCGGCGAGGAGCATCGGGACGCAAAGCGGCTTGGATATGTTCATGTCTTCAGTGTCCATTCTTCAAAATGGTCTGCATCCACCTCTATCGGCAGAGGCTCGGCGAATCTGTTCCGCAGGGGCATGTCCGCGTATTCGGACATTTTCCGTTCAACTCCAAATGGCAGTCGAACAGTGCCCATGCTACCATGAAAGGGACAAGATGATTCCAGGCATTCATGGCGCAGCTTCTCAATCTTTCCCGTGCGGCCAGACTCATCGGGGTGCCGCGCGGCATCCTGCAACAGGCCATCCGCGATGGAAGACTCGCTTCCTTCGACGGAATGGTGTCGACTGCAGATCTTCTGGCTGCGTTTCCGGATGCGGATCTCGATTCCGATCCGGTTTTCGAAAAAATCACCAAAATCAAGGAAGAATCTTTCGGAAAGAGGGTGAGGGAGAGACTCCTTCCCGACCGGGAAGTGCTCTCCGCCAGGCTTTTCGAACAGAGCGGGGAACTCGCGGATCTGCGTCATCACCTCGAACGCTATCACGGCATCGTCGTTTCGATGCTGGAAAAGCTCCGCTCCCGAGGATACGGTGACCTTGCCCAATGGCTGGATGGTCAACTGAAGGAAGCGCTGGTGACCGGAGCGCCCGATCCAATCGAAGCACTGGAAGGCTATATGAGGATATTTTCCGCGAAAGTGAAACTCGTCCCGAGCGGACGGGAGTTTTTCAGCGAAGGTGCGGACACCCTCCTGGAAGCCGCGCTGCGATCGGGGCTCGCGATGAATTACGGATGCAGCAGCGGAAACTGCGGGCTTTGCAAGGCGAGGGTGGTGTCCGGGGAAACGAGGCAGGTGCGGCATCACGATTACCTGCTGAGCGAAGCCGAGAAAAATTCCGGCTACATCCTTTCCTGTTCTCATGCCGCAGTCGGCGACGTGGTGCTCGAAGCGCTCGAAGCCTCCCGCCCGGAAGACATTCCCTTGCAGGAAATCGAGGCGCGGGTGAAATCCGTCGAGCCGCTCGGCGAATCCCTGGTGAAACTGCATCTGCAATGCCCCAGGTCTTCCAGGATGCGCTTTTTTGCGGGGCAGTCGGCGATCCTGGAATCCGGGAATCTTTCCGGAAAATACCCGATTTCGAGCTGTCCGTGCGATGACAGGAACCTGGAATTCCACCTTCCTGAAAGCGATGCGCTCGCGAGGCTGGAAAAGGGCGAGTCGGTTTGGATACGCGGCCCTTACGGGAAATTCGTCCTCGACGAGGATTCCGGCCGCGAGCCGCTTTTCATCGTAGCGAACGAGGGCTTTTCAAGGGTGAAGGGCATCGTCGAGCATGCCGTGGCGCTCGACATTTATTCTTCCATCCTGCTCTACCGGATCGGGGGCGCCTATCTTTCCAATCTTTGCCGGGCCTGGGAAGATGCGCTCGACAATTTCAGCTATCATGAATCAGTCGGGCTTCCCGCGCTTGAAGATCTCGAAAATCGCGACATTTATCTTGCAGGTCCTGCGGAATTCGTCACCGAGGCCCGCGAAAAACTCGTCTCTTCGGGCGTATCCCCCGAAAGGATTTTTTATCCTTGATTGGGTAAGGAATTATCCTTGCAATTGATTTCCATCAGGAGAGTGCCATGCCGAACATCGCAATCCGCGCCTTTCTGGTTCTTATGGAAAAGAGCATCGGTTCCGGAAAGAATATCGGCTCTCTGCCGGAGGTGCTTGCAAAGGCAATGCTCGACAATCTTCATCACGACATTGATCTGTCAGGGGAAATTGCCGGTGAAGTCGATTTGTGATGGAGAGGTATGGCTGGACGCTGCTTTTTCACGACGCCATCGTCGATCAGTTGGGGAGGCTGAAGAGTGCATCCGACCGAGCCCAGGCCGCCGGGCTTCATGACAACGCCAACGTCAGGCTGTTCAACGCGCTGAGCAAGCTGATTCTCGAAGCAGTGCCGCAGGACCCCTCACGGGAGGAATACAGGCAGGGAAAAACCATTGGGCCGGAATACGCACATTGGCGAAGGGCGAAAGTTGGCCGAAGGTTCAGACTGTTTTTCCGTTACGATTCGCGATCGAAGGCGATCGTTTATGCGTGGGTCAACGACGAAAATACCCTGCGGTCTTCCGGTGGACGGACGGATCCTCATGTCGTGTTTCGCAGGATGCTTGAACGGGGAAATCCGTCCAACGATTGGGAGAATCTGATCGCTGCCGTTTCCCCCGACCGGATCTTCACCCCATGAGATGCTTCACCTGGTCGCGCTCCCAGAGGAGTTCGCGGTAGGCCGCATCCATCCTCTCCCTCATGAAGGGGGTGATTTCGAGGTTTTCCACGATCGAATATTTTCCTTCGCTG
>JABEVD010000079.1 GCA_013044025.1 Burkholderiales bacterium | reverse complement strand
TCCTGTCCAGAACCAGATAGGCGCAAGGCGCATTCAGGTAAGGATCGTCCGCGTCGATTGCACATGAAGGCATCCGCACCATGCTATCCTTTGATAATCACCCTAGGCATTATAGGACGGGATGAACGATGAATAAACCGCTGAATAAACCGATGAAATACGCGCTCTATGCCGTCGGGACGCTGATCCTGCTTTTCGTCCTGGGACTCGCCGGAATCGCGATCTTTGTGAACCCGGACGATTACAAGCCGCAGATCTCCGAAATCGTCAAGGAAAATACGGGAAGAACGCTGACCTTCGGCGGAAAGATCGGCCTGAAGCTGTTCCCCCGGATCGCGCTCGATCTTGGCGAAACCCGCTTGAGCGGACCGGGTGGCGTGGGAGAATTCGCCTCCGTTGGTCATGCGAAACTGGATGTGGCCTGGCTCCCCCTTCTTCACGGAAAAATGCAGGTGGACCGGATCGAAATCGACGGAATGCATGTCGATTTGCAACGCGGCAAGGACGGCAAGAGCAATTTCGACGACCTCGCGAAGGGCAACGGCGCAAAAGGCGAAGCTGCGACCACGCCTCCCGGAGCAGTTTCTTCCGGAAGGGGCGCAGGAGAATTCGATATCGGCGGAATCGACATCCGGAATTCCTCGGTTTCCTACCAGGATCTGAAAGCGGGAAGCCGCATTGCCATCGATGGGATCGCGCTGAAGACGGGCAGGCTGAAATATGGCGAGCACACCAGTTTCACCCTGGGGTTCGATGCGGACTCGGGCAGCGGAAAAATGCGACTCGATGTCGCGAGCGGCCTCCTCATGAAACCAGGTTCCTTCTCTCTGGACGGAATGGACCTGAAATTTTCCAGGGGAAAAATTTCACTCGAATCGAAGGGCAATGCCACCATCGACACGGCAGAAAAGAAGGTGAGCCTGGGTCTTGCGACCGCGATCGACGATTCCCATGTGAAATCGAAAGTCGATGTGACCGGTTTTTCCAAGCCGGCCATCCATTTCGATGTCCGGGTCGACAAGCTCGATCTGGACAAATACCTGCAGAACCAAAAGGCTGGAAGTTCTGCGGGCACATCGGTTCCAGGCGCATCGACACCCGCTGCTTCTGCGCCAGAAAAGCCTTTCGACCTCTCCTTCCTGAAAAACCTGGACCTGAACGGAAAGCTCGCAATCGATTCGCTCGTCGTGCACAGGCTGAAGCTCTCCTCGCTTTCTACGCAGGTGCTGGCAAAGGATGGAAAACTCGTCCTCTCCCCCTTCGCCGCGAACCTCTATCAGGGCAAAACCTCCGGCAGCATCACGGTCGACGCGAGAAAGGACCTTCCTTCCTTCGCGGTCCGCGACGAGCTGGCCGGCATCAGCGTCGCGCCTCTCCTCCGGGATCTGACGGGCAAGGACATGCTCGAAGGAAAGGGCAATGTTTCGCTCGATGTAAACGCGACCGGCAATCTGCCCGGGAAGCTCAAGCGATCGCTTGGCGGAAAGGCTGCGCTCCGCTTCACGGATGGCGCGATCAGGGGGATCGACATCGCCGCGATGCTGAGAAAGCTGAAATCCGGCTTGTCCGGAGGGGGCGCTGCCAATTCTTCGGAAAAGACCGATTTTTCGGACCTCTCCGCATCCTTCCTGATCCGTCAGGGCGTCGCGCACAACAGCGATCTGGACATGAAATCCCCGCTGCTGCGCCTGGGAGGAGAAGGGGACATCGACATCGGCGCAAGCTCGATGAACTATCTCGCCAGGATTTCCGTGGTCGCAACCCTGGAGGGCCAGGGAGGAGCGGATCTTTCCTCCCTCAAGGGAATCACCATCCCGCTCAGGATCAGCGGACCGTTCGATTCCCTGAAATTCACCCCGGATGCCGCAGCGCTTGCCCGCGGGCTGGTGAAGTCGAAAATCGAGCAGAAATTGCCGGGCGGAGCGGGTGGACTGCTGAAAGGTCTGTTCGGCAGGTAGGCACTGTTGAAAAGCATCACTACGTGATCTATAATATGCTGATTTTTCATTGAATGCGCGCATTGGCGCGAAAATTCTTTTCTTTCAGGGAAAGCCATGACACTCACCGAATTCAAATACATCGTTGCCCTGGCTCGCGAACGGCATTTCGGCCGGGCGGCAAAAGCCTGTTTCGTGAGTCAGCCCACGCTCAGCGTGGCCGTGAGAAAGCTCGAAGACGAGCTTGGCGTCACGCTTTTCGAACGGGGAATGAGCGATGTTTCGGTGACGCCGATCGGCGAACAGATCGTGGTCCAGGCAAAACGCGTGCTGGAAGAAACCACCGCGATCCGGCAGATGGCTCACAAGGGCAAGGAACAGTTGAACGGCACCCTGCGGATGGGCGCGATCTATACCATCGCCCCTTATGTCTTTCCGAAGCTGATCCCGATCCTGCACGAGCGCGCGCCGCTCATGCCGCTGCTCATCCAGGAAAACTTCACTTCCAGACTGGCCGATCAGTTGAAAAGGGGAGAACTCGACGTCATCCTGGTTTCCGCACCCTTCTCCGAGCCGGGCATCGTGACCCAGGAAATCTACGAAGAGCCGTTCCGGGTCGCCCTGCCCGTCGAGCACAAGTGGGTTGCCAAGGCCAGCATTTCCGCATCCCAGCTCGCCCAGGACAACTTCTTCCTGCTCTCGGCGGGCAATTGCTTCCGGGATCAGGTGCTCCAGGCGAGTTCCGCGCTGAGCCGCACCATCGCATCTTCTTCCGGATTGCAAAAAACCGTGGAAGGAAGCTCGCTCGAAACCATCCGCTACATGGTCGCATCCGGCTCCGGAATAACCGTGCTTCCCTCCACGGCGGCCGATGCGGAGGAATGCAAAACTCCGCTCATCGAGATCAGGCCTTTCTCATCGCCGGTTCCTTCACGCCATGTGCTCCTGGCATGGCGCAAGAGCTTCTACCGTCCCCAGGCGGTCGATGCCGTCAGGAACGCGCTGCTCGATTGTCCGCTTCCGGGCGTCACCAAACTTCCGGATTCGCAACCCGTCTTCGGCTAATCGCACATTCTCTGCTATCCTCCTATTAGAATCGGATGGGGGGATGGAAGATGTTCGCAGACAGGGAAGATGCGGCCAGGCTCCTGGCTGAAAAGCTCGTGGAATTCAGGGGGAAGCACCCGCTGGTTCTGGCGATACCGAGGGGCGCCGTTCCGATGGCGAAGATCATCGCAGCCAGCCTGGAAGGCGAACTGGATGTCGTGCTGGTTCGCAAGCTCCGCTCCCCCTACAATCCGGAATTCGCGGTGGGGTCCGTGGACGAAACGGGCTGGTGTTATGTCGCAGGACACGCCTACGGGGAAGGGGCTGGACCCGCCTACATCGAGCGCGAGAAAGCGCTGCAGATGGCGGTGCTCGCGAACCGGCGGTCGCGCTACGGACCATCCATCGATCCACAAGGCAGGATCGTCATCGTGGTGGACGACGGGCTCGCCACCGGATCGACCATGATTTCCGCGCTGCATTCCCTTCGGGCGAAAAAACCGGGAAAACTGGTCTGCGCAGTTCCGGTCTCCCCTCCAGACACGCTGGAAAAGGTTCAGGCGCTCGCAGACCGGACGATCTGCCTCGATACGCCGAAAAATTTCCAGGCGGTCGGGCAATTCTACAAAAGCTTTCCCCAGATCGAAGACGAAGAGGTGATCAGACTGCTCCATGAAAAGCAGCTATCCTGAAATAGAAGCCTATGTGACGAAGGACGGATCGGTCATCCGCGAGCTGATGCATCCGCAAGTGCAGGGAAACCGCAACCAGAGTCTCGCCGAGGCGATCGTCGCGCGCGGAGCGCAGACCGCGTTGCATCTGCACCCCGTTTCCGAGGAACTCTATCATGTCACGCAGGGAACGGGAGAGATGACGCTCGGGGAAGCCGTTTTTCCGGTTTCCAGCGGCGACACGATCTGCATCGCCCCGGGCATGCCGCACCGCATCCGCAATACCGGCGAAATCGAACTCAGGATCCTTTGCGCCTGTTCCCCGCCCTACTCGCACGAGGACACGCAACTACTCTGAGTGGAGCCGGTAAGCGACCTCCCTGCGCCAGGATTCATGCTCTCCGGAGACCCCTTCGCGGCAGGCCGCCCGATAATAATCCGTCGCAGCTTCCCTGAACGCCTCGAAATCGAGCATTCCATCGTAGTTCGTCGGATGGGAAATTTCGAGCGGCGCAATGGAACAGCAGGCCCCCAGCGGCTGCAGGATTCTTGCAGACAACCCGAGGTGCCACATGCCGTGATTTTCAAGATCGAAGTTCACGAGGGAAACCTCGTGCTCCATCTCGCTCCATTCGTAATCCTGCACCTTCCTGACGAGTTCATGAAAAACGATCGTTTCTTCCATCATTCCTCCTCCGGATGAGTCATCGCAAAGGGATCGAGCAACCCCTCCAGCCTTTCCGCATCGACGAGACCGGCTGCCGCCTGCCCGATCGAAATATTCTCCTCCCCCGCCCTGCGAACCACTTCCGCAGCCCGGTCGTATCCGATCACGGAGGCGAGCCGGGTCGCAATCATCCGCGATTTTCCGGCCATTTCCCTGCAATGCGCCTCGTTCACTTCCATTCCCGGAAGGAGCTTTTCGCTCATGAGGCGGGCGGATTCGGAAAGAAGCCGCGAGGATTCGAGGATCGAATCCGCAAGGAGCGGCATCGCCACATTGAGTTCGAAAATCGATCCGACCCCGCCGAAATCGCAAAGACTGATTGCGAAATCGTTGGCGATGACGCGGATGCACATCTGGATGACCGCCTCGCAGATCACCGGATTCACCTTGCCGGGCATGATCGAGGAACCGGGTTGCAGTGCGACAAGGCGAAGCTCCCCGAGGCCGCAATCCGGGCCGCTCCCCATGAGGCGGATGTCGTTCGCGATCCTGGAAAATCCGGCGGAGAGAGACTTCATGGATCCGGAATGCTGGAGCAGCGCATCCTTCGCCCCCTGCGCCTCGAAATGATTTTCCGCTTCGAAAAAAGGCATCCCGGTCGATTCTGAAAGCGCTTTTGCCACCAGGGAACCGAAATCCGGGCGGGTATTGAGCCCGGTTCCCACCGCTGTGCCGCCGATGGCGAGAAATTGCAGCCCCTGCAGCGAGGATTCGATCCTCTCCCTGCCGAGCTTCACCTGCTCCGCATAGCCTGAAAACACCTGCCCCATCCTGACCGGAGTGGCATCCATGAGGTGCGTCCTTCCGGGCTTCACGATTCCGTCCCAGCAATCGGCCTTCTCTTCGAGCATTTTTTCCAGCTTCGCGAGCGACGGAATCAGTTGCTTGCTCGCATGGATGCAGGCCGCGACATGGATCGAAGTGGGAAACACGTCATTGCTCGACTGCCCCATGTTGACGTGATCGTTCGGATGTACCGCGGATTTCGCCCCTCTCCGGAAACCGGCCAGCTCGTTCGCCCGGTTGGCGATCACCTCGTTGGCATTCATGTTGGCGCTGGTTCCGGAACCGGTCTGAAAAAGATCCAGCACGAATTCCCGGTCGTGGATTCCGGACGCAACTTCCATTGCAGCCTGCCAAATCAGGTCCGCGCGACCCTGATCGAGTCTGCAAAGCGCCAGATTCACTTTTGAGCAGGCAGCCTTCACCAAGCCGAGCGCGTGGATCACTTCGAGCGGAATGCTTCTTCCGCTGTCGGCGAGCGCCTGTCTCGCCCTTTCGGTGCCCGCCCCCCACAGGGAGGATGCGGGCACCCTGACTGCGCCCATGGAATCCGATTCTTCCCTGAATTCCATGGCATCCTTCAGCTTCCCGCGAGGAAGATGAATCCAAGCAGGGTCAGAAAAGCGAGAAGGAGAAAGAAGGTCCAGGTGCTGCGTAGGGTATCGACGAACGTTTCCATTTTGCTTGCCTCCAAATGTACGGTTCGATACTCCTATGATAGGAATAATTCTCGATAACTCAAGGTAAAACTTCGACCACTCCTTCCCTTCTCGGGTCTGCAGCCCCAGCCCATCCCGAATTGCCTCTCTCGACGACATGCGCGCCGCTGTTGAGTTCGCCGATTTTCACAACATGCCCCATTTTCTCCAGGACAGGGGCGAGCGCATCGAGCGAGGTATCCTTCTCCAGGAAAAGCGGACCGCCGACGCTTCCGAAATTGGGCATAGAGACCGCCTTTGCCGGATCGAGATGCCAGTCGATGAGGGAAATCAGGATTTTCGCTACATAATCGATGATGAAAGGACCGCCCGGGGATCCCGCGATTGCATAAAGCCCGCCCTTTTCGTCGAAGACCAGGGTGGGCGCCATCGAGCTTCTCGGGCGTTTTCCCGGACCCACCCGGTTCGCGACCGGCTTCCCGTCCTGTTCCGGCGCGAAGGAAAAGTCGGTGAGTTCGTTGTTGAGCATGAATCCGTCCACCATGATGCGGCTTCCGAATCCGTCTTCGATCGAGGTGGTCATCGAAACCGCATTGCCGTCCCGATCGACGATCGAGAGATGACTGGTCGAATGAAATTCGGGCGCATCCGCCCCTGCCGTGTTCACCCTTGCGGATCCGGGCGGATTCCCCGGCTCCACCTTCTGCATCGAGCGATCCATGTCGATGAGGGCCGAGCGATTTTCCAGATAACCGCGATCGAGGAGGTCTGGAATGATCGTATCCCGTGGGTCCGCGACATAGCGGTTCCGGTCAGCGAAGGCGAGCCTTTCCGCTTCGGTCACGAGATGGATCGACCGGGCCGATTCGGGCTCGATTCCGCCCATGTCGAAGCGCTGCAACAGGCCCAGGATTTCCAGAACCGTGATTCCGCCCGAACTGGGCGCAGGCATGCCGCAGACCCGGTATTTTCGGTATTCGGAGCAGATCGCCTCCCGCTCCACTGCGCGATAATTTTCCAGATCGGAAAGGGAGAGCTTCCCCGGATTTTTCACCTGCCCCCTGACCGCGGCCACGATGTCGTGCGCGATCCTTCCCCGGTAGAACGCCCTCGCCCCTTCCTTCGAGATTTCCCTGAAGTCGCGCGCGAGTTCAGGATTTTTCAGCACGGTACCGACCTCCTTCGCGGTTCCGTCCTGCCTGTAGAAATAGGCGCGCGCAGCCGGATTGTCGGGAAGGAATTTGTCCTTCGAAAGCAGAAAATGCAGTCTTGGCGAAATCGTAAATCCCTGTTCGGCGAGGCGGATCGCTGGATCGAACAGCTTCGCCCAGGGAATCTTTCCGTATTTTTCGTGGGCAAGTTCCAGCATCCTCAGGTTTCCGGGAACGCCAACCGATTTGCCTCCCACCACCGCCGCATAAAATTGCAAGGGTTTCCCATTCCTGTCCAGGAAGAGATCGGGGCCGTCCGCCATCGGCGCGGTTTCCCTCCCGTCGAATGCGGAAATTTTCCCATCCTTTTTCGAATAATGCAGCAGGAATGCGCCTCCGCCGATTCCGGAGGATTGCGGTTCCACCAGATTCAGCACCATCTGCATGGCAATCGCAGCATCGACCGCGTCGCCCCCCTCCTTCAGGATTTCGATCCCCGCCTCCACCGCGTGGGGATTGGCCGCGGCGATCATCGCGCCATATCCTTCTGCCCGGTTGACCTTGGCAAATCCGGTGGCGGGCTCCGGGGCGACATAGGCTTCCGCATGGACGCCCAGCGCGACAAGCAGGCAAAGCGCCGCCAGCGATCTATGAAAGTGACGGATTTGGGTGTACGATTCTTTTCTTTTCATTTTTCCGAAAAATGGCCGTGGTTTCGATCGGTTCTTCAATCGTACAAACAATGTCCACTCCGCCGCAAGTGCGGGGCGCAGAAGCCGACCGCGAAGGCACCGACTTCATCGTCCGGGCCTGAGATGCCCGAAGTCCTGCTGATCAAGACTTCCTCGATGGGGGATGTCATCCACAATCTCCCGGTCGCGACCGACATCCTGGCCAAATTCCCGAACGCATCGATCGACTGGGTGGTGGAAGAATCCTTCTCTGAAATCCCCGTCATGCATCCCGGCGTGAAAAACGTGATCCCGGTCGCCATCCGCCGCTGGCGCAAGCATCTTCTGGAAAAGAAAACCAGAAGCGAATTTTCCATTTTCCGCGAAAGAATCTCGGAAAAGCGCTACGACATCGTGCTCGACACGCAGGGCCTGCTGAAGAGCGCGGCGCTCGCGAAATTCGCCCATGGCGCGATCTGCGGTTACGATGCGGATTCTGCCCGCGAACCTCTCGCCTGCCTTTTCTACGACAGGAAACTGCAGGTTGGTCGGGATCTGCATGCGGTGACGCGCAACCGGCTGCTCGCCGCGAAATGCATGGGATATTCCCTGGAAGACCTTCCGCTCGACTACGGGATCGCGATGCAGATCGAAAAAATGCCGGAGCGCGCAATCTTCCTGCATGCGACGAGCCGGGACGACAAACTGTGGCCGGAGGAAAGATGGGTTGAACTCGGCAGGAAACTGGAAATGCAAATCCATCTTCCCTGGGGCAGCGCAAGGGAAAGGGAGAGAAGCGAGCGGCTTTCCGGATTGATTCCAGGATCCGTGGTGCCGGACAGACTCGGCCTGCGCAATGCCGCCGAACTGATTTCAGGCGCTGCGATCGCGGTCGGCGTGGAC
>JABEVD010000078.1 GCA_013044025.1 Burkholderiales bacterium | reverse complement strand
GTGAGCATGCGCCTGCCTGGATCGACGACAAGGTCCATGTCTTCCATGGGGATCGACCCCAGGAGCACGCCGTCGCCCAAAACCAGTGCGCCGGTAAAACAATGCCTTCCTCGATACTCGATGGATACCGGGCCGACATATGCGCATAAATGCCGTTTACCGTCCGCGGTAATCACTTCGCGCTGTTCGAGCTCCCGCAATTGAAGCTGCAATGCGACATGTTCCGGAATGCAGAGATGGACGGCGCCGCTGTCAACCAGCGCCTTCGCCTCCAGCGGTTCCAGATGCGGGTTTGCTGGGTTGCCGAGCCTGATTTTCGCATATACGAGCCCCATGTCGTTCTCCATCCTGTCTGACCTGCCAATTATAGTGGATGAAACCTGCGAAAAAATCCGCAAAGTTGGTACCTGCCCCCAACCTTCCGAAGGATTCCTCGAATACGCGAACCGGATCGCGATCCAGACTTGGTCGTTGAGGCTGCAGAATATCCTGTTTTCGGAGCCCCTGTTCCAGGAGCTGAGTATTCATGGTTAAACTCCATTCAAAACCATCAGACGATTCCAGCGTGACCTCCATATCGAACGAAGGCAGGTTGGCGACTGCAAGAAGGTGTTCGGGCAATGCGGTGCCAGGTCTTGAATTATCGTTTTCCGATAATTCAAGACCTGGCACCAGTAGTGAGGAAAATTCAGGCTTCCGAGCCCCGGAATGCAGATAACCGAAATTTCCCATTTTGACGATTTGCGTACATCATTAGTAGTATAAGCGGCAAAAGGGGGAAAACATGTTCGAATCGGCTGAACTGGGTCACAAGGTTTCGAAGCAGGAATACGAAAGGGAGGTTCCCAAGTTGCGGGAAGCCCTGCTGGATGCGCAGTTCGAACTTTCGCAGCGGGCAGGATTCCAGGTGATCCTCCTCATCGGCGGCGTGGATGGCGCGGGAAAGGGGGAAACGGTCAATCTGCTCAACGACTGGATGGATCCCCACCACATCCATACCGTGGCCTTTTCCGATCCGGACCAGCAGGAAAGAGAGCGCCCCTACATGTGGCGTTTCTGGAGAGCGCTTCCCCCCAAAGGAAAGATCGGAATCTTTTTCGGTTCCTGGTATACCGAGCCGATCGTCGATCGCGTGATGGGGCATGCCAAGACCGCCGATTTCGATCAGCGCCTCCAGGAAATCGTGCGCTTCGAAAAAATGCTCACCGACGAAGGAGCGCTGGTTCTGAAATTCTGGTTCCATCTATCCAGGGAAAAGCAGAAGACGAGACTGGAATCCCTGCAGAAAAACCCGAAGACGCGCTGGCGGGTGGCCGAAACGGCCTGGGATAGATTCAAGAAATACGACAAGTTCAAGAAAATTTCCGAACATGCGCTGCGTCTTACCAGCACTGCGGAAGCGCCCTGGATCGTCGTGGAAGGAATGGATTCCAATTACAGGAACCTGACCGTGGGAAAAACCCTGCTCGCCGCGCTGGAAGAGAAACTGAAGGAAAGCAGGCTGACGAAGCCCGCGAACGGTTTTCCCCTCCTGCCCACCATCGACAATCGGCATATCCTGGGTTCCCTCGATCTGGGGTTGCATCTTGCAAAGCACGAATATGAAAAGCAGCTCGATTATTACCAGGGAAAACTGAGCCAGCTTTCACGTCATCCCGGATTCGAAAAGCGTTCCGTGATCGCCGTTTTCGAGGGCCCGGATGCTGCAGGAAAGGGAGGAGGTATCAAGAAGATCACCAACGCGCTGGACGCGAGAAAATACCAGGTGATTCCGGTTGCCGCTCCCACCGACGAGGAACTGGCTCACCCCTATCTCTGGAGATTCTGGAGGCACATGCCGGGGCATGGCCGGTTCACCCTGTTCGATCGCTCCTGGTACGGAAGAGTGCTGGTCGAACGTGTGGAAAAATTCTGCTCCGAAGCGGACTGGATGCGAGGATATAACGAAATCAACGACTTCGAGCAGCAGCTCGTCGAAAACGGGGCCTTTCTTTTCAAGTTCTGGATTGCGATCAGCAAGGAGGAACAGCTCGCGAGATTCGAGGAAAGGCAGAAAATCGGATTCAAACGCTTCAAGATCACGGAAGAAGACTGGAGAAACCGTGAAAAGTGGAATGATTACGAAACCGCGGTTTGCGACATGGTGGACAGAACCAGCACGGACAGTGCGCCATGGACGCTGGTGGAAGGGAACGACAAATATTACGCAAGGATCAGGATCCTGAAGACCCTTTGCGAGAAGATCGAGAAGGAAATTTCCTGAAACAGGCCGGGGGGAAACCCCCGGCCTTGAAGCATCAGGTCCAGTCGCCCCCGCCGCCGAAATCGGAATTGTCGGCGAAAGACGAACCGTCGTCCCAGGAGGAATTGTCTGCGACGCCGAAATCCTGATTGCTGCTCCAGGAATCGGATGCGGCAGTCATGTTGCTGTCAGGAGTCTGATTTCCTCCGCCCATCAGGTGATGCGCGATTTCTTCGCCGGCCACCATCCCCGCGCCCACTGCGGCGCCGGTTGCCAGACCGGAAAGGATGCCGGAACCCATTCCGCCTCCTCCTCCTCCCACCGGGCCGTATCCGGGCCCGTAACCCTGGCCATATCCGGGACCGAAGCCGGGTTGACCGCCGTAGGGTTGGGCTTGGACGTAGCGGCTACGTCCTGCGAAGGAACGGAACAGGAAATAGATCACGAAGATCGCGCCGATTCCCAGGAAAAGCATTCCCCAGGGAAATCCCTGCCTTTTTTGCACCGGCCCGCCCTGTCCATCGATCGCCGCGCGAAGCGTGCTCACTGCCTCGGGACTGGCGAAGGAAAGTCCGGGAGAGAGGCGCTGCGCAGTCTGGAGTTCGGAAGCTGCATCGCTCCTTCTTCCCTGCCGCACCAGAATTTCCGCTTCGACATAATGCGCCTTGGCGCTGTCCGGGTGATCCTTCAGCACCTGGTTCATCATCTGCTGGGCTTCGTCGAGCCTGCCCGCCTGGGTTGCCTGATAAACCTGATGCAGCGTCGGGTCGTTAGCCGCAAGCGCAGTCCCGCAGAACAGGAACAAGGTTGCCAATAAGATGTTTCTAAACATGCTGTCTCCTTTTCGTTGCGGACAACCCCCATATGGGGGCGTCCCTTGATCATTCAAGACATGGATTGCCCTGAATTGGTTTCAGGCGTAGCTTCTCAGCCTGAGGGACAATGCCTTGAGCTGGGCGATTCCGCTCTCTTCGGCGCGGATGCACCAGTCTTCGAGTTGCCTGACCAGTTGTTCCTTGGTCGCAGTGGAACGCGCCCAGAGGGCTTCGAGTTCTTCCCGCATGGTGTAGACGGTCTTGAGCGCCTGACTGGAATCGAGCGCAGCCTTGAGTTTTTCCTTCGAATGTTCATCCAGTTCGCGCGCATGCAGCCATTTCCCGAGCGTCGAAAGATCGATCCCGGAAGTGCGGATCCTGCCGATTTCCTCTGCATGGATGCTCTTCAACGTTTTCGCGTATTTCGCCAGCACTTCGTAACGATGGGTGATCACCGCCTGAAGGGTTTCCAGGTCGCAGGAACCCTTTCCTTCCTGAAGGCGCAGCTTCGGCGCCACTTTTTTCACTTTCGCCAGTCCGACCATCTCCAGCAGGCGGATGTACATCCAGCCGATGTCGAATTCGTACCATTTCGAGGAAAGCCGCGCGGAGGAGGCGTGGGCATGGTGGTTGTTGTGCAGTTCCTCGCCGCCGATCAGGATGCCGATCGGGAAGATGTTGGTGCTCGCATCGTCCGCCCTGAAATTGCGGTAGCCGAAATAATGTCCAACGCCGTTGATGACGCCTGCAGCCCAGAAAGGAATCCAGATCATCTGCACGCCCCACACCAGAATGCCCGACCAGCCGAAAAGGAAGAGGTCGATGGCCGCCATCAGCACGATGCCCGTCTTGGGGAAACGCGAATAGACGTTCCTTTCCATCCAGTCATCCGGCGTTCCATGACCGTAGCGAACCAGGGTTTCGAGGTTTTGCGCCTCTTTCACATAGAGGAAAACGCCACCCCAGAGCACCCTGTTGATGCCGAAAACCTGGGGACTGTGCGGATCTTCGGGGGTTTCGCATTTTGCGTGATGCTTTCTGTGGATCGCAGCCCATTCCTTTGTGACCATTCCGGTGGTGAGCCACAGCCAGAGCCGGAAGAAATGGGAAGGGATCGGGTGCAGGTCGAGCGCTCTGTGCGCCTGATGCCTGTGCAGAAAAATGGTGACGCTCGCGATCGTGACATGCGTGAGAACCAGGGTGGCGAGAACGACCTGCCAGGGGGTGAAGCCGAGAAATGACATCGATGATTCCAGAAGGGAGTTGCAACCTGAAAGACTATACACAAATTGTGGGAAAGATCAAGACTCTTTCCCTAGGATTCTCACTTCGCGCTGCGGGAACGGGATTTCGATGCCGTGCTTCCCGAATTCGCGCCAGATTTCGAGATTGATGTCGGAAATGAGCCCGAGCCTGCCTTCCTCCAGGTCTGCGATCCAGAAAGAGAGGGAAAGATCGATTCCACTGTCCGCAAAAGACCGCAAATACACCTTGGGCTCGGGGTCCTTCAGCACCCTCGGTTGATGCGCTGCAGCGTCCTTCATGATCTTCATGGCGAAATCGAGGTCGGTGGAATAACCGACCTGGATCGGCACGGAAAGATTCACCTGCCGGTCGCTGTAGGTATGGTTGATCACGGTCGAAGTGATGAGGGTGTCGTTCGGAATCAGCGCTTCGCTTCCATCCGTGCTCTTCAGCACCACATACCTCGTGGTGAGCTTGGTGAGCACGCCCATTCTGTCGTCCACGCTGATGATGTCGTCGATGTGGATCGAGCGGTCGAGCAGGATGATGAAGCCGCTCAGATAATTGCTCGCGATCTTCTGCAGGCCGAGGCCGAGCCCCACACCGAGCGCGCCACCGAACAGGGAAAGCACGGTCATGTCGATTCCGGCGGCCGAAAGCGCTGCAAGGAAGGCCACCACCAGAAGCAGCGTGCGGGTGAGCTTGGAGAGCATGACCCTGAGGTTCATGTCCATGATCTCCGCGCCCATGATGCGCTTTTCGATCGAGAGGCTCGCCCAGAGCGCGATGAGAAAACTGGCGGCCACTGCAACCGCTGCCTGCAGGATGGTCAGCGCGGAAATCCTTGCCTTGCCGAAATTGAAGCTCAGATCGTCGAGCGCAAGGAAAAGGCCGTGCAGGAGGCCGGATACTTTCAGCAGGAGCAGGATCCAGATCGCCCAGGTGACGATTTTCTCCCATGCGGTGAGCCATTTGTCTCCGGAGGATATGGAGCGCATCATGTAGACGATGATGCGGATGGCGCTCAATGCCAGCACGGCCGGGATGGCGAGTTCAATCGCGGCGACCGGTCTGTGGAGATGGGAGAGCGCCTCCCTGGCGAGCAGGATGAAAAGGAACCAGGAAACCGGGAAAACCAGTCTGGTCACCGGCCAGCGGCTTCTGCTCGCCAGCCGGGAAAGCGCCCACGAAATCAGCAGCCCCAGGAAAACTGCGGCTACCTGCAGGAGAAAATCCCTGCCGATGATGGGCTTCAGAAACTCCAAGGTCTTACAGGCGGGGGGAGATTTCCCTCACCAGGAAGTCATGAAAATGCTTCATTCCATCTTCCATCGGTGTCTGGTAGGGGCCCGATTCGCTCATTCCTGCGCGATGGAGCGCCTCCCTTCCTTCGGTCATCTTGCGGATGATTTCGGCGTCCTCGACCGCGGTTTCCAGGTAGGCCGCCTTTTCCGCCTCGACCAGATCCCGCTCGAAAAGCGCGATGTCCTCCGGATAATAGAATTCCACGATGTTGGTGCAGCGGTCCGCTCCCCGCGGAACGACGGTGCTGATCACGAGTACATGCGGATACCATTCGATCATGATGTTGGGGTAATAGACCACCCAGATTGCGCCCCGGTCGAACTCCCTGCCGTGATCGTATTTCAGCAGGAGGTCGCGCCAGTTGCGGTAGACCGGGCTTCCCGACTTCACTTTTGCATATCTTGCCCCAACCACCTGAACGCTGTACCAGTCGCCGAATTCCCAGGAAAGCTGGTCGCAATCGACGAAGCTGTTGAGCCCGGGATGGAAAGGCGCGACATGGTAGTCCTCGAGATAGACTTCGATGAAGGTTTTCCAGTTGCATTCGTATTCGTCGATATGCACGCGATCGAACACATGGTTGGAGAAATCGAGGTCCTTGAACAGGGAAAAATTGGCGAGATCCTTCTGGATGTCGCGCTTTCCTGCGAAAAGCATTCCGTTCCAGTTCTGAAGCGGGTATTTGCCGAGGTCGAGACAGGGATTTTCCGGGAAATGCGGCGCGCCGATCAGCTTTCCTTCCAGATCGTAGGTCCAGCGGTGCAGCGGACAGACGATGTTGCGGGCATTTCCTCTGCCTTCGAGCATGGTCGCCTGCCTGTGGCGGCAGATGTTGCTGAGGAGTTCCACTCCCTGCTCGTTTCTGAGCAGAAGCCTGGTGTCCTTCATCCAGTCGATCGAGTGATAATCGCCCGGATTCGGCACCATGAGTTCGTGACCGACATAACCCGGACCAGCGTCGAAAAGCACGCTTTTCTCTATGTCAGCCACGTCCTGGCTGAAGTACCAACTCGCTGGCAAAGGCGCAAGTCCAGCCGAAACCCCTAGCGTATCGGACATCATCGCTTCCTCTTGAACAGGTTAAACTATATATTTTTTATCAATTTGAAGAAAAGCGCAATATTTCTTTCATGATTGACCGGAATGGTTCGATTAGGATATTTTTACGGTTTAGGAAAGTTTCATGACCAAGCCGGAAAATTCTCCCGAAAATTTCGAAGCGGCGCTCGCCGAACTGGAATCCATCGTCGCCAAGATGGAAGCAGGGCAGCTTTCCCTGGAAGATTCCCTGGCAGCGTACAGGCGGGGCTCGACCCTGCTCCAGTATTGCCAGACGAAGCTGAAGGACGCCGAGCAGCAGATCGAGATTCTCGAATCCGGCACCCTGAAGAACTGGACCCCAGATGTTGAATGACAATTTTCAGTCCTGGGTTCATGCCCGCCAGCATGCGGTGGAAAACGCCCTTGCCGGAATCCTGCCGAATTCCGTCCCTTTTCGGCTGCACGATGCGATGCGCTATTCCACTCTGGGAGGGGGGAAAAGGGTTCGTCCGCTTCTCGCGCATGCCGCCGGGGAGATCAGCGGGGCCGATGCGGAATCGGTGATGCGGGTTTCCTGTGCGGTCGAGCTGATCCATGCCTATTCCCTGGTACACGACGATCTTCCCTGCATGGACGACGACGTGTTGCGCCGCGGCAAGCCGACCTGTCATGTCGAATACGACGAGGCGACCGCGCTGCTGGTGGGAGACAGCCTGCAGTCCCTGGCGTTCGAAGTGATATCGGAGAGGGCGGTCGCGAAAGATCCCGCGGTGCAGCTCGAAATGGTGAGGCTGCTCGCCCATGCGGCAGGCTCGCGGGGCATGGCAGGCGGGCAGGCGATCGACCTGGACAGCGTGGGGCGCCAGCTCGATCTGCCGGAACTGGAAAACATGCATATCAGGAAGACGGGAGAGCTCATCCGCGCAGCGATCCTGCTGGGCGCCTATTGCGGAGAGATCGACAACGAGGAACTCGCCAATCTCGACCATTTCGCGAAATCGGTCGGGCTCGCCTTCCAGGTGGTGGACGACATTCTGGATGCGGAATCTTCCACGGCCACCCTCGGCAAGACCGCCGGCAAGGACAGCAAGCACAACAAGCCCACTTATGTTTCCCTGCTCGGCGTGAAGCAGGCGAAGGAGATGGCGCAAGACCTGCACCGCAGCGCGATGGAAGCGCTGGAAGGGTTCGGGGAAAGGGCGGAAAGATTGAGGCAGATGACCGATTTCATCGTGCAGAGGCAGTTCTGATGTATTCGCTTCTCAAACAGATCGATTCCCCGGACGACCTGCGCGGTCTGGACAGAAAGTCGCTTCCCAAACTTGCCGAAGAATTGCGCCAGTTCATCATCGAATCGGTCTGCAGGACGGGCGGGCACCTTTCCTCCAATCTCGGCACGGTGGAACTCACCGTCGCCCTCCATTATGTGTTCAACACCCCTTACGACCGGATCGTGTGGGATGTCGGGCATCAGACCTATGCCCACAAGATCCTTTCCGGCAGGCGCGAGGCGATGTCCGGGCTCAGGACCAGGGGCGGGATTTCCGGATTTCCGAAAAGGTCGGAGAGCGAATACGATGCATTCGGCACCGCGCATTCCAGCACCTCGATCAGCGCTGCGCTCGGCATGGCGGTGGCTGCGAAGCTGGAGGGGTTGCAGCGGCGAGCGGTCGCGGTGATCGGGGACGGCGCGCTCACCGGAGGCATGGCTTTCGAAGCGCTCAACAATGCGGGCGTGCTGGATGCGAACCTGCTCGTCGTGCTCAACGACAACGAAATGTCGATTTCGAAAAACGTGGGCGCGCTCGACAATTACCTCGCCAGAATCCTCTCCGGAAGCTTTTATTCCGCTGCGAGAAGGGCCGGGGAAAAGGTGCTGAGGGTGGTCCCGCCGGTGCTGGAACTCGCCAAGCGTGCGGAAGAGCATGTCAAGGGGATGGTGACTCCTGGAACGCTTTTCGAGGAATTCGGATTCAACTACATCGGGCCGATCGACGGACACGATCTGGAGGCGCTGATCTCCACCCTCACCAATGTCAGGCGCCTGCAGGGGCCGCAGTTCCTGCATGTCGTGACCCGCAAGGGGAAGGGATATTCCCATGCGGAAATGGATCCGATCCTCTACCATGGCGTGGGGAAATTCGATTCCTCCTGCGGCATCGCGGGTTCCCCGCCGGGCAAGCCGACTTATACGGAAGTGTTCGGAAAATGGCTCTGCGACATGGCGGAAAAGGATGAAAAGCTGGTCGCAATCACCCCCGCGATGCGGGAGGGATCCGGGATGGTGGAATTCTCCGAGCGTTTTCCTTCGCGCTATTTCGATGTCGGAATTGCCGAGCAGCATGCGGTCACTTTCGCCGCAGGCCTTGCCTGCGAAGGATTGAAGCCGGTGGTCGCGATTTATTCGACATTCCTGCAACGCGCCTACGACCAGTTGATCCACGATGTCGCGATCCAGAACCTTCCGGTGGTGTTCGCCATCGACCGGGGAGGGTTGGTCGGCGCAGACGGTCCGACTCATGCGGGCAGTTTCGACCTGAGCTTCTTGAGATGCATCCCCAACATGACGGTGATGGCTGCATCCAGTGAGGACGAACTGAGGCAGATGCTCTACAGCGCCGTGTCGATGAATTCGCCGGTCGCAGTCCGCTACCCGAGGGGTAGGGGGCCAGGAACGGTCGTCCGCGAAGAAATGCAGGCGATCGAAATCGGCCGCGCAGTGGTTCGCAGGCAGGGTGAGAAAGTCGCCATCCTCGCCTTCGGCTCGATGGTTTCCCCTTCCATCGAGGCGGGAGAGAAGCTCAATGCCACCGTGGTCAACATGCGCTTCGTGAAGCCGCTCGACGAGCGTATCGTCCTCGAACTCGCCAAAACCCATGAATTGCTGGTCACGGTCGAGGAAAATTCGCTGATGGGCGGGGCGGGTTCTGCGGTGTCTGAATGCCTGAATGCGCACGGGCTGAAAGTCCGGCAGATGAATCTCGGTCTTCCGGACCGCTACATCGACCATGGAGAATCCGCATCGCTGCTTTCCGACTGTCTGCTCGATGCCGAAGGAATCCTCGAATCGATCCGCGAGGCCATGAACCCGAGCGGATTACTCGGAATTGTGACCGGGCTATAATCCGCTTATATGCGAACAGGCAAGGAATCAGCGTGACCAAAGCAGAAAACATCCCGGACGTGCAGAGCTCGACGGACCTCAGGAGGCTCGCCATCAACAAGGTGGGGATCAAGTCCATCCGCCATCCGGTCAAGGTCGCAGACAAAAGCGGCGGCGTGCAGCACACGGTGGCGATTTTCAACATGTATGTGCACCTTCCCCACAATTTCAAGGGAACGCACATGTCCCGTTTCGTCGAGATCCTGAACGGGCGGGAAAGGGAAATTTCGGTCGAATCCTTCGAGAGCATGCTGCGCCAGATGGTGGAAAAGCTCGAAGCCGAATCCGGATACATCGAGATGAGCTTCCCCTATTTCGTCAACAAGGCAGCGCCAATTTCCGGCGTGAAGAGCCTGCTCGATTACGACGTCACCGTCATCGGCAGCATCGAGAAGGGAAAATACAGCTTCAAGATGAAGGTGCTGGTCCCTGTTACCAGTCTTTGCCCATGCTCGAAGAAGATTTCGGATTACGGCGCCCACAACCAGCGTTCCCATGTGACGGTGACCGCCTGCACCGGAGATTTCGTCTGGATCGAGGACATCGTGAGAATGGTGGAGGAACAGGCTTCCTGCGAACTCTTCGGTCTTCTCAAGCGTCCCGACGAAAAATACGTGACCGAACGCGCCTACGACAACCCGAAATTCGTCGAGGACATGGTTCGGGACGTCGCTGCAGTGCTGAACCGGGATGAAAGAATCCTGGGGTATGTGGTCGAATCGGAGAACTTCGAATCGATCCACAATCATTCGGCCTACGCAATGATCGAGCGGGACAAGGCTTCCTGAAATAAACTTTCCGCCCCAGGCATCCCGGTTGATCCTGGCATGCCGCATCTCCCTGTTGGAATGGAGGAATCTCGGCCCCGAAGACGCATGAAATCTGCTATTGTAAAAGATCGATTCGAGGAGAGATCATGCTGATGTTCGAACACAGGGACCGACTCGAGAGTCTTTACGCAAACATCGCTCTCGGCGAGAAGATTTCGACGATTCACGACATGATGAAGGAGCGGTTTCCCTTCATTTCGAGGATTTCCGCAGCACTTTACGACAGCAAGACCGATCTGCTGAAAACCTTCCTGCATTCCGGAGAAGAGGAAAACCCGCTCGCCCATTACCAGGCGAGGCTTTCAGAATCCTCTTCCCTGGCTGAAATCGTGAAGATGGGGCGTCCTCGGGTGGTGAACGATCTTTCCCTTTTCGCCGCTGGAACCCATGAACATACCAGAAGGATCGGCGACGAGGGGCATGTCTCGAGCTACACCATGCCGATGTACATGCGCGGCTCGCTTTTCGGCTTCATCTTTTTCAATTCCAGGCAAATTTCCCCTTTTTCAGAGGAAGTGTTGCGCCAGATCGATCCTTTCGGTCATCTCATCGCCCTCACCATCATTTCCGATCTCGCCATGGTGCAGACCCTGCTTGCAACGGTGAAGACCGCGCGCGACATGGCGCATCTCCGGGACGACGAAACCGGGTCCCATCAGGACAGGATGTCCCGCTATGCCCGCCTCATCGCGAGAAAGCTCGCTCCCCGATTCGGATTCACGGACGAATATATCGAGAATGTGTTCATTTTCGCGCCGCTTCACGACATCGGCAAGATGGGCGTTCCGGATCATATCCTGCTGAAACCGGGGAGGCTCACGACCGATGAATTCGCGCTGATGAAATCGCACACCACCAAGGGAAGGGAAATCATCGACCGGATGGTGGAGAATTTCGAACTCAACCGCATCCACCATGTGGACATCATGCGCAACATCGCCGAATTCCATCACGAGGCGATCGACGGAAGCGGCTATCCGCTGGGGATGAGCGGTGAGGAGATTCCCGTCGAGGCGAGGATCGTCGCGGTCGCGGACATTTTCGACGCGCTCACCAGCAGGCGCCCCTACAAGGGGGCGTGGAGCGTCGACGAGGCCTTTTCCCTGCTTGCAAGCCTGAGCGGAATCAAGCTCGATGCGCAATGCGTGCAGGCTTTCATGGATTCCCGCCCCGAAATCGAGGAAATCCTCGGGCAATTTTCCGAGAACCTGATCGGTTAGTGGTCCAGGCTTTTCGCCTGATCGACTTCCCCGGAGCGCTTCAGCGCGTATTCGGTCAGGATCGGGCCGATCGTCTCCAGGATCGCCACCGATCCCAGGATGATCGCCGACAATTCCCTCGCAAAATCAGGGTAGAGTCCTGCAGTGGTTTCCGAAAGCCCGATCGCAAGACCCGCCATCGGCACCAGGGTGAGCCCGAGTAGCCCGGATTGCCTGTAATCGAGCGGCGTGCGGTGAGAAAGAAGCATGAGCCCGGCCATTTTTCCGAGGAAACGCACGCTCACGAAGGCAAAAGCCGCGCCCGCCACCGAGATCAGTTCGTGCAGGTGAAGGTTCGCGCCCGCGATCACGAAGAGCAGCACGAAGAAGATTTCCCCGCCGTGCCCGAATTCGATTTTCATCAGCGATTCCCCCATGTCCAGGTTGCGCGCCATTGCGCCGAAGGCGAGCAGGGTCAGCAAATTCGAGCAGTTCATCATTTTCGAAAGCCCGATCGCGGCGATGATCGCGCCGACGAAAAGGGCGAACTGGAGATTCTCATTTCTTCCCAGCAGCTTCGCCATCCGGATCGAGACATGGACCAGCAGGAAGGCGATCAGGAGCGAGACGGCTGCCTGGTAGAGGGGCTGCAACACGATGGTGGACCATCCGGCCTGCTGCCGGTAATGCAGGATGGGGAGCAGGATGGTGAAGACGGTGAAGGAAATCATGTTGTTGATCGCGACATGGATGAGCGCGCGCTTCGTCACCGGCCCGCTTGCGGAAAATTCCCGAATCACGAGGAGAACGACCGCCGGAGAAGAAGAAACGCCGATTGCCGCAGCCATCGCAGCATGCATCTTGCCCACCCCGAAGCGGTCCAGGACCAGAAAGACGAGCAGGAAGGAGATCGCGCATTCCGCGATCGATGCATGGAGCAGGGAACGGTCTTCCTTCAGTGCGTCAAGATCGAGCTGCATGCCGAGCTGGAACAGGATGATGCCGAGCGCGATGTCGGTGAAGATCTTCGCGTTCACCAGCATGTGGGCGTCGAGAAGGCCGATGCCGCCGGGTCCGAGAAGCAGACCGATCGCGACGAAACCGGTGATCCTGGGCAGAAAGCCGGTTCTCCTCGCCAGTTCCCCTCCCACGATGCCGACGAGCAGCATCGCGCCGAAAAGCAGGAAATCGTTACCGGAAGGCGGAAAATGGGGCAGAAAGGTGGGCGGCAATTCGTTCTCCTGTGGTTGCAGCTTCGATTCTGGCTTTCGAGCTTGAAATTTTCATGAACATCCCCATTTTGAAGGAAAACGAAACCAAGGAGAATACATGCAATCCACCAAGGAAACCCTGGGCTTCCAGACAGAAGTCAAACAATTGCTGCACCTCATGATCCACTCCCTGTACAGCAACAAGGAAATTTTCCTGAGGGAACTCGTTTCGAACGCATCGGATGCGACGGACAAACTGCGCTTCGAAGCGCTTACCGACAGCGCCCTTTTCGAGGAGGATTCCGATCTCGCGGTACGGATTTCCTACGACAAGGAAGCGGGAACGATCACGATTTCCGACAACGGCATCGGCATGTCCCGCCAGGAAGTCATCGACAATATCGGCACCATCGCCAAATCCGGAACGCGCGATTTCTTCGAAAAGCTGACCGGAGACGAAGCGAAGGATTCCAATCTGATCGGACAGTTCGGCGTGGGATTCTATTCGGCCTTCATCGTCGCGGACAAGGTGACGCTCACCACCCGCCGCGCCGGACTCGCGGCCGAGCACGGGGTGCGCTGGGAGTCTGCCGGGGAAGGAGAATATTCGATCGAAACCGTATCCAGATCGGCCCGAGGCACCGAGGTCGTGCTGCATCTCAGGGAAGCGGAGAAGGAATTGCTGGATTCGTGGAAGATCCGCAACATCATCCGCAAATATTCCGACCATATCCCGATTCCGATCCTGCTGAAAGACGAGGAAGGAAAGGAAGAAGCCGTCAACCAGGCTTCCGCGCTTTGGGCGAGACCGAAATCCGAAATCACTCAGGAGCAGTACGAAGAATTCTACAAGCATGTTTCCCACGATTTCGAGCCGCCTCTTGCGCATGTGCATGCGAAGGTGGAAGGTCGTCAGGAATACACCCAGCTTCTCTACATCCCGGCGCGCGCTCCCTTCGACCTGTACGACAGGGAAAACCGCCACGGCATCAAGCTCTATGTGCGCCGCGTATTCATCATGGACGATGCGGAGCAGCTCATGCCGCAATATTTGCGCTTCGTCCGCGGCGTGATCGATTCGAACGACCTTCCGCTCAACGTCTCCCGCGAAATCCTTCAGGAATCGAAAACCATCGAGGCGATCCGTTCCGGCTCGATCAAGAAAGTGCTTTCGATGATCGAAGATCTGGAGAAGGACGAGGAAAAATACAAAATTTTCTGGCGCGAATTCGGCAAGGTGATGAAGGAAGGTCCCGGAGAGGATTTTTCCAATCGCGACAGGATCGCCAAAACCCTGCGCTTCGCTTCCACTCATCTCGATACCGGCGAGGAATGCGTCTCCCTCGATCAGTATGTATCCAGGATGAAGGAAGGGCAGGACAGGATCTATTACGTGACCGCTGAAACCTTCGCCGCAGCAAAGAACAGCCCTCACCTCGAAATCTTCAGAAAGAAGGGAATCGAGGTGCTGCTGCTTTCCGACCGGGTGGACGAATGGATGGTTTCAAACCTCAGGGAGTTCGAAGGCAGGAAGCTGCAGTCGGTCGCGAAAGGAGACCTCGATCTCGGCAAGCTCGAAGACGAAGAGGAAAGGAAGGAGCAGGAGAAGGAAAGCGGCGAATATCAGGATCTCGTCGCCAGGATCAAGTCCGGCCTGGGGGAAAAGGTGAAGGATGTGCGCATCACCCACCGCCTCACCGAATCTCCCGCCTGCATCGTCTCCGACGAATTCGACATGGGCAAGAATCTGGAGCGCCTTCTGAAATCCGCAGGGCAGCAGGTCACCGAATCGAAGCCGATCCTGGAGATCAACCCGCACCATCCCATCGTGCAGAGCCTCAAATACGAGGAAGCGCGTTTTTCGGACTGGAGCAACATCCTGTTCGACCAGGCATTGCTCGCCGAAGGCGGCCAACTGGAAGATCCGGCGGGATTCGTCAAGCGCCTCAACTCCCTGATGCTCGCCCTCTCCGGCAGATAGAAGTTTTCCCCCCCGTTTGGCCGCAGCCCGCTGCGGCCATTTTTTCATATTCACTGCCCGCGTAAAAAATCGCGGCAGTCTGATTCTCTCCTGACTGGCGAAGTGCAATCCTTCGATAAGCGGATTGCAAACAGGCGCGGTCAGCCCTATGCTTGTCTGGAATCAGGAAATCTGGACAGAGTTTAAAGTGAAGTCAGGTCGAAAAAATCTTGCCGCTTTCGCGTTTCTGGTCGCGTCCTATGTGATCAGCGGCAAGGCGGCAATCATGCTTGCCGTTCCTCCTGGCTATGCATCGGCAATCTTTCCTCCGGCCGGAATCGCCATTACCGCAGCGTTCATCCTGGGAAGGAAGGCGCTACCCTGGGTATTTCTGGGATCGATCATTCTGAACCTCTGGATCGGTCATGCCCATGCAGGATCGATGGGCGCGGTCGAGCTGGAAGCTGCGCTGCTGATCGCAATTGCTTCGACTGCGCAGGCGGCCCTCGGCGGATGGATATTGCGGCGAAAAATCGGATACCCGGCCGCATTCGACCAGGCCCGCCAGATTTCCCGGTTCCTGCTGCTGTCCCCCGTGATCTGTCTGACAAGCGCGAGCCTTTCGATAGGCGGCCTCGAATGGATCGGAATGTTCGACGGACATGATGTCGCAACCAACTGGTTTTCCTGGTGGGCGGGAGACACTCTGGGTTTGCTGGTCATGTTGCCGATCGTGATGTCCGTTGCGGGAGAGCCTGGGTCATTGTGGAAGAAAAGGATCGCCACGGTTGCCCTGCCCATGCTGATTGCCTTGTCGCTGATGGTGTTCACTTTCGTCAAGGCCAACCAGTGGGAACAATCCCGGATGCTTTCCGATTTCAGGGAGGTGTCACAGCAATCTGCCGATCAGATCAGGATGGGACTCGAAGAACAGGGCGCCTTGCTGGGCCTGCTTCACGGATTCTTCGAGCACGACCAGAGTGGAAGCATTTCGAGACTCGAATTTCAGCGGTTCTGTCAGGAAACGACCCGGAAATTTCCGATGATTCGGGCCATGGAGTGGGTTCCTCGCGTTTCAGATCCGGAAAGGGAGGCGTTCGAGAAGAAGCAGAGGAAGGATTTCCCCGGATATGAAATCAGGAAACGCAACCAGGCAGGGCTTCTCGAAAGGGAGGGAAATCGCGCCTGGTATTATCCGGTGACCTACATCGTGCCGATGACCGGAAACGAAAGAGCGCTTGGCGTGGATCTTCTTTCCATGCCGCGCAGGGAGGAGGCTGTGGACAGGGCGATCAGGAGCGAAGAAATCGTCGCAACGGAGCCGGTTCAGCTCGTTCAGGGAGGTGAAGGCCTGCTCATCATTCAGTCCGTGAAACTGAAAGGGGAAGCCAGGGGACTGGTTCTGATCGTGCTGAAGATGCAGGATTTCATGGACAGGATATTGCCGGCATCGAGCAGGGATCTGGATATCCTCCTGCTCGATGCCCGGTCCCGGAGCGCCCTTTACCAGGGATCCGGAAATCGACATTTCGATGCCTTGTACAG
>JABEVD010000012.1 GCA_013044025.1 Burkholderiales bacterium | reverse complement strand
CTGCCCGAACGTTCCCGGAATGCGAGCGGACGGCGTAGCCTTCCACCAGTACGGCCAAAACCGGATCGCTCGCAGGATTGGCCGTGCCTTTTCTTCCAAACGCATGGACGGCGAGTAGCCCGGAACCTTCTTCCAGGAGTTTCGTGAGGATCGTTTCGCGTTTCATGCATTTTCCCGTGCTTTGTATCCATCATGGCGCGCCGCGTTGACATCGCAGTGGGTCGGGGGTAAATTTGCACCATGAAAAAGGTACGCACCATCGCATCCAAACACCTGTGGCAGGAGAAACCCAGTCGCAGCGCTTTCCTTTTTTCCATCTGAAGCTGCTGCGGGTCCGACCGCAAAGGCATACGAGACCCGCAAAAGAAAGGGTCTCATGAATCCGTCCGCCATCGGAACCATTTTCGCAATCCTTGCCGCAGTCGGATTTTCGACCAAGGCCATCTTCGTCAAGCTCGCCTACCAGGAACCGGTCGATGCGGTGACCCTGCTCGCGCTGCGCATGACCTTTTCGCTCCCTTTTTTCCTGATCGCGGCCGTTTTCAGCAGCAGGGGAATGGAGCCTCTTGCGAAGCGCGACCGGGTTTCGATCGTGATCCTCGGCATCCTCGGTTATTATCTCTCGAGCCTGTTCGATTTCCAGGGGCTTCGCTACATTTCAGCCGCCATCGAACGACTGGTCCTCTTCCTGTATCCGACCCTCGTCGTACTGATTTCTGCGGCGATTGCGCGTCGCTTTCCCGACAAGCGGGTGCTGTTTGCGATCTTCCTGAGCTATGGAGGGATTCTCCTGGTGTTCGTGCACGATGTCGGGAATTCAGGAAACATCGCAGCAGGATCGCTTCTCGTGTTCGCCAGCGCCCTTTCCTACGCGCTCTATCTGGTCGGAGCGGGGCGGTTGATGGGAAGGGTGGGGGCCACCCGCTTCACTTCCTACGCATCGATAGTCTCCTCGGTCGCCATCTTGTTGCAATTTTTTGCAACCAGGCCGCTCTCCTTGCTTCATGTTTCCGCCAGAGTCGACGGGATCGCCTTTTCCATGGCGCTCTTTTCCACGGTCATTCCCTTTTTCCTGCTCTCCGCGGGAATCCGCCTGATCGGTCCGGGAAAAGTGGCGCTCATCGGATCGGTCGGCCCCGTTGCCACGATCTGGCTCGCGCATGAATTTCTGGGCGAATCCTTCGCATTCTGGCAATTGACCGGCTCTGCGCTGGTGCTTGCAGGGGTGCTTGCGATTTCCTGGAAGCCGAAACCTTCATCATGATGATGTAGAATGCCTTCCATCGATAAAAGGATGGAAAAATGAGGATAGGACAGGGATTCGACGTGCATGCGCTGGTGGAAGGGCGCAGGCTGATCATCGGAGGAGTGGAGATTCCATACGAGAAGGGGCTGCTCGGGCATTCGGACGCGGATGTGCTGCTGCATGCGGTTTGCGATGCATTGATCGGCGCGGCAGGACTTGGCGACATCGGAAAACATTTTCCCGACACCGACATGCGCTTTCACGATGCGGACAGCCGGGTATTGCTCAGGGAAGTGGCGAGGCTCGTCAGAAATGCGGGTTATGCAATCGTGAATGTGGATTCCACGATCATCGCCCAGGCGCCGAAAATGGCGCCCCATATTCAGGAAATGCGCGAGCGGATCGCGGCAGACCTGGGAATTTCTCCCCGGGATGTGAACGTCAAGGCAAAGACCACCGAGCGCCTGGGCTTCACCGGAAGGGGGGAGGGGATTGCGGCCGAAGCGGTCGCATTGATCGACCATGCCTGAACGGGTGTTTTTCGCGCTCTGGCCGGATGAAGCAACCAGATGGCGCCTCGAAGCAGTCTCGAAATTGCTCCATCGCTGTTGCGACGGGAAGGTCACCCGGCCTGAATCCATTCATCTCACCCTCGCTTTTCTCGGGGAAGTGGAGGACTCGCAGCCGCTATGCGCGATCGCTTCGAAAATTTCAGCAAATTCCTTCGAAATCAACATCGATCGGGCAGGATACTGGAAGCACAACCGAATTGCCTGGGCGGGAACTTCGGAAATTCCTTCCGCATTGGCAGAACTCGAAAAAAAGCTGAGAACCGCGCTGGAAGCTTCAGGGTATTTGCTGGAAAAACGCCCCTTCCTGCCGCATGTCACGCTGCTGCGGAGGGGATTTGCACCGAAGACCCTTCCGGGATTCGAGCCGTTTCAGTGGAGCGTTTCGGCTTTCTGTCTGGTCAGGTCTTCGGATGGCGGTTATGAAATCTTGGAAAAATGGCCGCTCATCTAGAGAAAGATGCAGCCCTCGAGGTGCCCGGTGAGGGTTTTTTCGTCGATCTTGGTGTAATCCTTTTCAAAATGGTCGCTGACCAGGTTCAACAGGGCAGGCCCGGTGCTGTTCTTGATGAGTCCCATGAACTGGGGAGGTGCGACCAGGATCAGCCTCTGAAACTCGTTGGTGGTTCTGCCATGTTCGAGCTCCCGGGCGAGTTTCATCGCAAAATTCTGCGCTTCGTTCTGCTTGGGATCGCTCTGCGGGATGTAGGAACCTCGACCGTTTCCCGCGCTCCTGTTGTGCCCTGGCCTGTCCGAGACCAGGTCGGAAGCCTTCTCCCTGCTTGCGGAATGCTCGAACGTCCTGATTTTCTTCAGCCCCTGTTTCGGGCCGTCGTTCATGTACAGGGATGCGGAACTTGCGTTTGCGACGAGAATCCATGTTTTGATCATAATGTTCTCCCTTCTTTCCTGTTTTCGAGACCGGCGGCGAGGCAACCTTGACCGCACAATTCCATTATAATGCAGGCCACAGGAGGCAGGCCGACGCTTTGAACATACTCGCACTAGACACTTCCAACGAATATTGCTCCATCGCCTTGCTGACCGGGGATGGCATGCACGAAAGGGATGCTTTCGCCGGGCAGGGGCATTCCGGGGTCGTCCTGCCCATGATAGAACAAATCCTTGCCGAATGCCGCCTGGATCTGCGGAAAATCGACGCAATCGCCTTCGGTTCGGGGCCGGGCTCCTTCACCGGGCTCAGGATCGCATGCGGCGTGGCGCAGGGGCTCGCTTTGGGGCTCGGCATTCCGGTATTTGGCATATCCACGCTGGAAGCCATGGCGCATGCAGTCGAAGGAGAGCGAATCCTGTGTTGTCTCGATGCGAGGATGGGCGAGGTCTATCACGCCGCCTATTCGAAGGAGGGAGGCGCTTTTGAAATGCAGAGCGAACCAGCGCTGCATCTTCCTGAAGAGGCGCCCGAACCGGAAGGATCGGACTGGATCGGCTGCGGAACCGGTTTCGCGCTTCCCGCCCTGCGCGAAAGATATGCAGGGAAGCTGTCCGTGATCCTGCCAGACATTCGCCCCAAGGCTGCTTCCATTGCGCAAATCGCGCTGGAGGCTTTCCGGTCCGGGAAGGGGATGGATGCCGCGCTGGCCGCGCCTCTTTACGTGAGAAACAAGGTCGCCCTGAAGGAATCCGAGCGTTGACCGGGCTCGACAGGATCACTTTCAGGCCGATGGGGTATCCGGACCTGGATCGGGTGATGGAAATCGAAAAACAAATCTATGAATTTCCGTGGAGCCGGGGCAATTTCGGCGATTCGATCGGATCGGGATATCACTGCAACGTGATGGAGCGGGGAGGGTTTCTCGCCGGATACGGCGTGATGATGGAGGTCGTCGACGAAGCGCATCTCCTCAACCTCAGCGTCGGGAAGAACTGGCAGGGAATGGGAATGGGCAGGATGCTGTTGCGGACATTCATGGAAATGGCTAGAGCACGCTCCCTGCGCCATTTTCAGCTCGAAGTGAGGGTTTCCAACAAGGTTGCATTGTCGCTTTACCGTAGCGAGGGATTCTCTGACATCGCCGTGCGCCCGGGCTATTATCCTGCTGCATGGGGGAGGGAGGATGCGCTCATCATGGGGGCTTCGCTGTGAGCCGCAGGGAGCTTCTCCTCGGGGAAATGGGCGTCCTGCCCATGCATCCCAGAAGCCAGCCTTTGGTCGAAGAGCGCATTCCCGAGCCTTCTTCTCCGGTTGTCGAAGCGAAAATGGGCTGGGATGAACTGAAATCGAGCGCAGAAGCCTGCACTGCCTGCCCACTTCACCAGGGAAGGAACAGGGTGGTGGTGGGCGTGGGGAACGAGCGGGCAGACTGGCTTTTCATCGGCGAAGCGCCGGGGGCCGAGGAGGATCTGAAGGGGGAGCCCTTCGTCGGGCAGGCCGGGAAACTCCTCGACAACATGCTGTCCTCGATCGGCCTTTCCAGGAAGGTGGTGTACATCGCCAACACCGTGAAATGCAGGCCTCCGGGAAACCGAAATCCGGAACCTTCGGAAATGGCGGCATGCCGTCATTATCTCCTCAGGCAGATCGAACTCGTGGAACCGAAGCTGATCGTGATTCTGGGCAGGGTCGCTGCGCAGTCGGTGCTGGAGACCGATGCGACCATTTCCTCGCTGCGGGGCAGATTTCATTGCTTCGGAGACATTCCGGTCCTCGTCACCTATCACCCTGCCTATCTGCTCAGAAATACTTCCGACAAGGCAAAAGCCTGGGCGGACCTCTGTCTTGCCAGAAGAAAAATGGCCGAACTCAGCGGCTGAGGATTTTTCTGGAGAGACCGTAGATCAGCATCATCGTGGCGCTGATGAAAAGACCGAAAAGGATGACGATCCAGTCTATGTTCATCTCGGTTTTCAACATCACCGCATAGCATCCGAGCAGGATCAGGATGCCGATGTTCTCGTTGAAGTTCTGCACCGCGATGGAGTGTCCTGCGCCCATCAGCACATGTCCCCTGTGCTGCAGCAGCGCATTCAGGGGGACCACGAAAAAGCCGCCGAGCGCGCCGATGAAAAAGAGCGCGGCTGCTGCGATTTTCCAGCTCGTCACGAAGCTCATGAAGACCACCAGCAGTCCCATCATGACCCCTGCGGGAATCGCTTTCACCGCATCTTCCAGCTTGATGTATTTCGCTGCCAGGAGGGATCCCACTGCGATTCCGAATGCGACGATCGCCATCAGGTAACCGGCTTCCTTGACGGAAAAGTTCAGCGCATGGCTCGACCAGTTGATCACGACGAACTGCAAGGTGGCGCCGACTCCCCAGAACAGCGTGGTGACCGCAAGCGATATTTTCCCCTGCTGATCCTTCCAGAGCAGCTTGAAGACATGCCAGAAATCGTGCAGGACATAGGCAGGATCCCTTTTCGGCATTTTGTGATCTATCGGCACATAAGGGATGAACAGGTTGAAGATCGCTGCGACCAGATACAGCCCTGCGATCATCTTGATGGCGAAATACGGGCTGGTCGAGGAGGCGATCCCGCCCAGCACGAAGCCGATGA
Organism: Burkholderiales bacterium; assembly: GCA_013044025.1. Lineage (GTDB taxonomy): Bacteria > Pseudomonadota > Gammaproteobacteria > Burkholderiales > JABEVD01 > JABEVD01. The sequence continues at coordinate 16,599 of JABEVD010000012.1, read as the reverse complement.
TGATGGCGACGACCGTCGATCCTTCCATCCAGCTGTTGGCCATCACCAGCAGGCGAGAGGGGAGAATTTCGGTGAGAATGCCGTATTTCGCGGGGGAATAGGCGGCTGCGCCGATTCCGACAATGGCGAAGGAATAGAGCGGCTGCATTCCGAGCAGCATCGCAAAGCACCCGATCATCTTGATGGAGTTGCTCGCCAGCATCACGCGTCCCTTGGGAATCGCGTCGGCAAAGGCGCCGACGAACGGGGCGAGGACGATGTAGGAAAGAACGAAGAATTCCCTCAGCAGTGGCTCATGCCACTGGGGCGAGTCGAGCAGCTTGAGAAGCGCGATCGCTGCGAAAAGCAGCGCATTGTCGGCTAGCGCAGAGAAAAACTGGGCAAGGATAATGATGTAGAAACCGCGATTCATCCAGTGGAGCGCTAGTTGCAAAAAGTCGTGAAGAAAAAAACCATCACGGTTTATACCACGAAAGCCGGGATCTGCGAAGATTTTCTTGGCCGGGCTATGCTGGGGTGGAGATTTGTGATTGAATGGAAAAATTGCACTTCGAATTCATGATGACCAGACCCATAGAAGCGAGGATCAGCCTCGATGCGCTTTCGAAAAATCTTTCCAGGGTGAGGGATTTTGCTCCCGGTTCGGCCGTTCTTTCCGTGATCAAGGCCAATGCCTACGGGCATGGACTGCTTCCGGTAGCATCGGCCCTGTCCGGCTCGGAAGGATTCGCGCTGCTCGAGCTCGGGGAAGCGCTGAAACTTCGGCAGGCGGGATATCGGCAGAAAATCGTCCTGCTGGAAGGATTTTTCTCCGCAGATGAGCTTCCGGAGATTTCCGCATACGAAATCGACATCGTCATCCATTGCAAGGAACAACTGGACCTGCTTTGCTCGGAAAACCTGCCCAAACCGGTGGGCGTTTTCCTGAAATTCAATTCAGGAATGAACCGGCTCGGTTTCGATCGCAATGGATTTTATGCCGCCCTGGAGCGGCTTCGCGGATCGGTCAATGTTTCCGGGATCGTGCCCATGACCCACTTTCCTGCAGCGGACCTGGATGCTGGAATCGCATCGGAAATGAGGGAGATGGAAGCGGTGCTGCACGGCCTTTCCTTTCCTTCGAGTCTTGCCAATTCGGCCTCCCTGATCCGTTATCCGGAAACGAGGACAGGATGGGTGAGGCCGGGCATCATGCTTTATGGCGCCTCCCCTTTTCCGGAGACGAGCGCTGCCGAACTGGGGCTCACTCCGGTGATGACGCTCGCTTCCAGGATCATCGCAGTACAGGATCTGAAGCCGGGGGCAGGCGTGGGTTACGGCCCGCTGTTCCGCGCGGATCGCCCGATGCGGGTTGGGGTCGCAGCATGCGGATATGCCGACGGCTACCCACGCCATGCGCCCAACGGCACCCCGGTTCTGGTCGGCGGGAAGCGCAGCCGCACGATCGGGCGGGTTTCCATGGACATGCTGTATGTCGATCTCTCCGGAATCGACGATGCGGGGATCGGAACGGAGGTCGTGCTCTGGGGGGAAGGGCTTCCTGCCGAAGAAGTCGCCCATGCCTGCGGCACGATCAGTTACGAGCTTTTTTGCGCCCGGGCTCCTCGGGTCCCGGTCAGCTATTATTGATCATGGCCAAAGCGAAAACGAGTTACTCCTGCACCGAATGCGGGGGGCTGAGTCCGAAATGGCAGGGGCAATGCCCGCACTGCCAGGCCTGGAACACGCTGGTCGAAATCGTCCAGGAAAATGCGCAACCCCGTTTTGCAGCGATTTCGAAAACGAGCGAAATCAGGAAGCTGGGCGAAGTCGAAGCGCAGGACATTCCGCGCTATCCCACCGGAATCGGGGAATTCGACCGGGTCCTGGGCGGGGGCATGGTAGAAGGAGGCGTGGTGCTGATCGGCGGGGATCCGGGAATCGGCAAATCCACCCTGCTGCTCCAGGCGCTTTGCCTCATGAGCCGTTCCATGCCCGTCCTGTACGTGAGCGGGGAGGAATCGGCGCAGCAGATCGCGCTGCGCGCAAGGAGGCTGCAGCTCGATGCCGGCGAGGTCGAGATTCTTGCCGAAATCCAGCTCGACCGGATCCAGTCCGCGCTTCTTTCCGGCGATCCGAAAATCGCCGTGATCGATTCCATCCAGACCATTTATTCCGATGCGCTTTCCTCCGCGCCCGGTTCGGTCGCCCAGGTCAGGGAATGCGCGGCTCAGCTCACCCGGATCGCCAAGCAGACCGGCATCACCGTGATCCTGGTCGGACATGTCACCAAGGAAGGCGCGATCGCAGGTCCCCGCGTGCTCGAACACATCGTCGACACCGTGCTGTATTTCGAGGGGGATACCCATTCGAGTTTCCGGCTGGTCCGGGCCTTCAAGAACCGCTTCGGGGCGGTCAACGAGATCGGGGTGTTCGCCATGACGGAAAAGGGCGTGAGGGAAGTGAGCAATCCTTCCGCGCTGTTTCTTTCCCACCATTCTGAACAGGTTTCCGGCTCCTGCGTGATGGTCACCCAGGAAGGCACCCGTCCCCTGCTGGTCGAAGTGCAGGCGCTCGTCGACGAGGCGCATGCCCCCAATCCGCGGCGACTCACCGTGGGTCTCGATCAGAACCGGCTCGCCATGCTGCTTGCCGTGCTGCACCGGCATGCGGGGATCGCCTGCTATGACCAGGATGTTTTCGTCAATGCGGTGGGCGGTGTCAGGATCACCGAACCCGCATCCGACCTTGCGGTGCTGCTTGCCATTGTCTCGAGCCTGAAGGACCGTCCGCTTCCTGGAAAGCTCGTCGTGTTCGGCGAGGTTGGGCTTGCCGGAGAAGTGAGGCCGGTGCAGCGCGGGCAGGAGCGGCTGCGCGAAGCGGCCAAGCTCGGTTTCGAGAAGGCCGTCATTCCCAAGGCGAATCGGCCGAAGGGCGGCGTCGAGGGAATGGAGATCGTGGCGATCGAACGGCTTTCGGATGCGATTTCGTGGTGGAGGGGTGGCTGATGGATCCTCATCCTTATTCCCTGCTGACACCGGATGCGGTGCTCGATGCAGTGGAAAGTGCCGGATTTGCCTGCGACGGCAGGCTGCTCGCCCTCAACAGTTACGAAAATCGCGTCTACCAGGTCGGTGTGGAGGAGGGCGCGCCGCTGGTCGCCAAGTTCTACCGGCCGGGCAGATGGTCGAACGAAGAAATCCTGGAAGAGCACGCTTTCACGATCGAGCTTGCCGAGCGCGAAATTCCGGTCGTCGCGCCGCTTGCAGACGAAAAGGGGAACACCCTGCACCAATCGGGCGGATTCCGCTTCGCGCTCTATCCCAAGCGGCCCGGGCGGGTTCCCGAATTGTCCGATCCGGACACCCTGGAATGGATGGGGAGATTCATCGCCAGGATCCATGCAGTGGGCGGGACGAAACCGTTTCTGCGTCGTCCTTCCATCGATATCGAAAGCTTCGGGTTCGAGCCTGGCCGTTACCTCCTGGAAGGGGGATTCATTCCCGCAGACCTGGAAGTCGCCTATTCCACGCTGCTCGAGCAACTTCTGGCTGGAATCGAAGCCTGTTTCGGCAGGGCCGGAAAGTACAGGGAAATCAGGTTGCACGGCGACTGTCACCCGGGCAATGTGCTCTGGACCGAAGAAGGGCCTCATTTCGTCGATTTCGACGACTGCAGGAGCGGGCCTGCGATACAGGATCTGTGGATGCTGCTCTCGGGAGATCGGGCCGAGATGACACTGCAATTTTCTTACGTGCTCGAAGGCTACCGGGATTTCTGTGATTTCGATCCTTCCGAGCTGCATCTTCTGGAAGCCCTCAGAACCCTGCGCATGATCCATTATTCCGCCTGGCTTGCGAGGCGATGGGAAGATCCTGCATTCCTGAGCGCATTTCCCTGGTTCAATACCCAGAAATACTGGCAGGACCAGATTCTTGCGCTGCGCGAACAGGCGGCCCTGCTTCTCGAGCCTCCCTTGGCTACCTTTTAGTCAGGCCTTTGTCAAGCTGGCAGAATTGCCGGGTGGACAGGGTGACTGCAAATCGCTATTGTGAGAGTTTGCGATAACCGCTTCGATTTGAAATTCGCGGCGAAGCAAGTTTGATTTGCTTTGTGTAATGAGAATAAGTTAAAGTAAACTGCAAAAGTACCGGATGGGACCGAACGCTTGCCTGGATCACCTTTCCGGCCGATGGGGAACGATATCAACTTAGGAGACCCTTTCATGGCAGAAGAGGACAGGAAAATGTCCCGTCGAGCCTTTCTCAAAGGAGCAACATCTCTGGCAAAGGTGGCGGGAATTTCAGTACTGTTGGACAGGCGGGTTTTGGCTGCGAAACTCGCATCGAAGGAAACCGTGCATTATCAGTGGAAGCCGAATGGCGACGAGCAATGCAGCAGTTGCCTGAATTTCAGAGCAGGACCGAAACCGAATTCAATCGGAGCGTGTCATGTGGTGGAAGGGCAGATTGCGCCCAACGGCTGGTGCATCGCGTTTTCGCCGAACATATAAAGGCTTCCCGCTCGCAGGAAGCGGCTTAGAAATAAAAACGGCAAAAAGAATTGGCATCCGGCTGGATGAAAGGGGGGAACTCGCGTTCCCTGTAGATTGCAAACGCCCTGGAGGGGGGATATGGAAGCTACTGCGGATAATCGTGAATCTGATGCCGGGGGAGGAGCAGCGTTCTATCCTTCGGCGGTTTATCGACCTTCTGGAGGAAAAAAGAGCGGGGTGGCCCGTGGCCTGACGCCGATCTATCTATCGGCGCTGGGACTGATCGCTTTCCTTTCGTTTGCTTCCTACTACATTCTTCACCAGATCCTGAGCGAGCAGGTGAAGAGCGCAGCGGTCATCAATGTGAGCGGCGGTCAGGCGCAGCTTGCGCAGCGGATCGACTACTTCGCCCTCGAACTGGTCGCGGTGGATGATTCGCACAAGCGCGACATCATCCGCAGGGTTTTGCTGGAAACCGCGAAAAAGATGGAGACTGCGCACGTCGGCCTCATCAGTGGCGATCCGCAGCTGAATCTTCCCGGAAATCCATCCGATGAGCTGAAAGCCATCTATTTCAAGGCGCCCTACCAGCTCGATCAGCAGGTCAGGGACTATGTCACCCAGGCAAGGCAGATGGCTGCCGAACCCGATGCCAAACTGGGATTCCAGAACACGCATCTTCGCTATCTGCTCGGCCGCGGCCCGGGCTTCCTGCAAAAATCCCTCGATGCGGCGACTCACCAGTATCAGGTGGAAAGCGATGCCGCCGTCAAGCGAATCCAGAACCTGGAAACCGGCGCGCTGGGCCTCACCCTGTTCACTCTTGCGATGGAAGCGTTGTTCATCTTCCGTCCCATGGTCAACCGTATCCGCAAGAGCACGGGGGAGATCGAGGAAGCGAGGGAATTCAGCGAAAACGTGGTGAGCACCGCGCAGGCGCTGATGGTGGGTATGGACAGGAACGGCAGGATCACGCTTTTCAACCAGCAGGCCGAATCGGTGACCGGTTGGGGGCACGACGACGCCATGGACAAATCCTTCATCGAATCCTTCATCCCGGAAGAGTGGAAGGAAAACTGGAGCGACATCTTCAGGCGCATGCTGGCTGGCGAAGGGGCGAGTTCCATCGAATCGCCGCTCCTGACCCGCAGGGGGAATCAGCGCATCGTGACCTGGAACAACACCCTGGTGAGGGACAGCAAGGGCGCTCCGTCCATGGTGCTCGGCACCGGCATCGACGTGACCGCGAGGAGGGAGGCCGAAGAGGCCCTCAAGCTGGCGCTGGACGAGCAGGAGCGTTCCGGTGAACGGTTGCGCAAGGAAATCGCGCTCGCTGCGCAACTGCAGCGGGTTCTCCTTCCCCCGTCGGACTTTTCCCTTCCCGGATTGCGCGGAGAAGCGGAATTGCTCACTTCCAGCGAAGTCGGCGGGGATTATTACGATTACTACGAGGTCGGGGGACATCGCACCGTCGTCCTGGTGGGGGACGTGAGCGGCCATGGTGTCGCATCCGGAACCATGGTGAGTGCCGCCAAGGCCGGCGTCAATCTGCTTTCCACGGAAGGGGTCGCCGATCCGGGCGAAATTCTGAGAAGGCTGAACGAAACCATTCTCGCGACCGCTCGCCAGTCGATGCTGATGACCATGGCTTGCGTGAGCATCGACACCAGAACCGGCGAAATCTTCTTCGCCAATGCAGGGCACCAGTTCCCTTATCTGCGCATTGCCGGAGAGTGGATCCATCTGGAGGCGGGCGGTCTTCCGCTTGGCAAGCTGCAAAAGACCAGTTGGCCGGTCGAGGCATTCGGATGGGAGGTCGGAGACCGACTCTTCATGTTCACCGACGGCGTGGTGGAATCCGAATCGCCGGATGGAGAGCCGTTCGGGTATGACAGGCTCGAGGATCTGCTGAGAAAATACGGATCGGAGCCGGCCGAAGTGCTGCGGGCGCGCATCCTCGAAGCGCTTCAGGAACATTGCAGAAGCTCCGGTTTCGCAGACGACGTGACCCTGCTCAGCGTCGACTATACAGAACAGATCATGGGACGGGCGACCGCACGCTTCGGCGTCAAGGACGAGGAGCAGGAGCTTGTCAGGATCGCCGAAACCTTCTACAGGACGAGGAGCAATCCGTTCTCGCCCCGAATCGCCCGTCAATCCATGGTGTTCCTCGCGGAAGGACCCTACTTCGACCTGCTGCCCAGATTGAGCCAGGACGGGATTCGCAGGGTTCTGCCAAGGCACCAGAAGCTCATTTCCAGATTGGGATGGGATGCGTTGCTTTCGCAGCATCAGGTCCAGGTGGGAGACGACATTCACCGCCTGATCCCTGATTCGGAAGTGCACAGGCAGTTCGAGCTCACCCACAGCGATGACAAGGTTTTCGTGATGCAGGAAGTGGAAGCCTGGCTCGCAGAAGTCGGAGGCGTGAGCCCGGAGCATCTCGACGCAGTGGTGCTGCTGCTCGACGAAATGATGGAAAATGCCCTTTATGCCGCGCCCCGCGACTGGAACGACAAGCCCATCTATGCGAAGGGGGCGCAGCGTCCGCTGACCGAAAAGGAGATGATCAGGGTGGATGTCGTGCTCGGCAGGGAGACCCTCGGCATCATGATGACCGACAACTGGGGGACGCTGACGCCGGCCGTCTTCCTGAAGCGCATGTCGCTGCATCGCATGGGCATGGGCATCGAGGCAGGGGTGGGGGGCAGCGGCCTCTACCTCATGTGGCGCATGTCCGGATACCTGCAGATGCGGGTGCATCCGAAGCGGCAGACCCAGGTGACAGCCGTTCTGGATCTCGCCGCTTCCGTGGATCCGGAAACCGACAAGGGATTCCAGTTCCTTTATCATAGTGAAATGGACGAGGTCGCACGCAATGATGAGCAACAGCACACTCTCTATTAATTTTCAGCCGGGCAGTCCCATCGTGGAACTCGTCGGGTCCATCGACGTCGATGCGGCCCCCGTGCTTTCGGAGCTCTCTTCCCTGAAGGATGGAGAGCGCATGGTTCTCGATTTCACCAGGTTGCAGCGGGTCAATTCCATGGGCCTCGCGCAGCTTCTCAAGGTGTTCGAGGAACTGAAGGCGCGCAGGATCCGCATCGAGGTGCAGAATATGAACCGCATGGTCAACATGCTGTTCAAGATGACGGGGATGAACCGGTTTCTGGGCGTGGGAGAAGGCGCCAAGGTGGAGCCAGCCCAGGTTCCGGTGGTCCAGTCGGAAGGGGACGCGGCTGAAGAACCCATTCCGGGGGAAAAGCTCAATTTCATGGTCAGCCTGCAAAGCAGTCAGCAATTGAGCGGCTGGTATTTCATGAACACCTATCTGCAGCGTCAACTGGGGCGGCCGATCCGCTTCGAGCCGGTGCATGGCGCGCTCGGGCAGTCCGGCACCATGCTGAAGGGGAATCCGGACATCGTGTTCGCCAAGCCTTTCGATGCCTGCGCGCTGATGCAGCAGCGCGGATTCATTCCGCTTCTGAGGCCCAAAGCGATGGTGGACGAGATCTGCATCCTTTCGCGTGCAGCCGATGCGCGCCAGAAGCTTTCCGAATTCGGCAATGCCAGGATTGCAGTGGCTGCATCCAGCGACAGCTTCGTCTATCTGCTGGGGCGCTTCCTGCTGGACGAGAGCGGCATCGATTCAGACTCCATCGAATTCGATTTCGCCGGAACCGAAGTGAAGGCGATGAGGCTTCTGATCGACGAGGAAGTGGACATGGTCATCATGCTTTCGGAAGCCTACAAGAATCTCTCCGGACTGGTGAGGTCGATGACCAGGCTGCTCGACGAAACCGATTCCTGTTATGCGTTCCCCCTGCTTTGCGCTTCTCCGCAACTGAAATCCATCCATGCGCAGTTGAAGAAAATCATGCAGGCAATGGAAGAGGAGCCGAGGGGGAGGCTGGTGCTGCAGGATACGCTTTTGTCCGGTTGGATGGAGCCGCTTGCCGACGAGATCCGCATGCTGCTGATGCTGTTCAGCCGTTATTCCGCGCCCGAGAAAGTCGAGGCCTGATCATTCGGCCAGGGTTGCGGCGATCAGGATCGAGCCGATTCCGAGCGCGATCAGCGCTACCTGCTGGATCGTGGCCCTGATTTCCGTGCGCTTGTGCAGGCCGGGAATCAGGTCCGCCACCGATACGTAGATCATGCTCGATGCGGCGAGGGCGAGCAGGGAGGGGATGACTCCCTTCATCGACTGCAGCGTGACATAGGCGAGAATGCCGCCGACCAGGGTGGCTCCGCTGGAAGCGAGATTGAACAGGATCGCCTGTTTTTTCGTGTATCCGGAGTGAAGCAGGATCATGAAATCCCCGACTTCCTGAGGGATTTCGTGGGCGATGATGGCAATCGCGGTCACCAGGCCGAGATGCAGGTCGCTCATGAAGGCTGCGGCGATCAGGATGCCGTCCACGAAATTGTGGAAAGTGTTTCCCACCATGATCATGAGCCCGCTCCTGCCGTGATCGTGCGATTCATGCGCCTCGCAGTCCTCCGCATGGCAATGTCGCCAGAGCACCAATTTTTCCAGGATGAAGAACAGCAGGATGCCGAACAGGATGGTTGCGGTCAGCGTGGCGGGATTTTGCGTGAGCTTGAATGCTTCCGGGAGGATTTCCAGGAAGGCTGCGCCGAGAAGCGCCCCCACCGCATAGCTGATCAGCATGGGGAGCCAGGATGCGCGCATGCTGAGCGCAAAGGTGGCTGCCAGGAGCAGGCTGGCGAGTCCTCCCAGGGTGCTGGTGGCTACGATCCATTCAATGACGGGCATGAAAGTCCAGTCGAAATGAAACGCTGAATTGTAGCAGATCGGTCAGATGCTTTCGAGCCAGATAAATGCGCCCATTCTTCCGGTTCTGCCGTCCCTGCGATAGGAAAAGAATTTTTCAGGATTGCCGTGGGTACAGAAATGGCCGCCCGAGACCTGTTTCACGCCGGATTTTTCCAGCTTCATTCTGGATATGGCGAAAAGATCAGCGTGCCATTTTCCTTCGATCCTGAAAAATGCCCGGCTCTCGTTTGGGAACGCATCCAGCACTTCTTCCCCGATTTCGAAGGCCTCGGGGCCGATCGCGGGGCCTAGACAGGCGATCAGATCGTCTTCGCCGATGGCCTCGACCGTTCTTTCGAGGATCCCCGAGGCGAGTCCTCGCCAGCCGGCATGGGCTGCGCCCACGCTCCCTTTCCCGGCAAACAGCACCGGAAGGCAGTCTGCGGTCATGATCGCGCACACGACCTTCTCCTGCTTCGTGAAGCTTGCGTCCGCTTCCCGGACTCCTTCGCTCCCGGCATCGATGACGCGGGTTCCGTGAACCTGGTCGAGCCAGCATGGTTCTGCGGGGAGCAGCTTTCGGACGCGGCGCCGGTTCTCCTCCACATTTGCCGGATCGTCCCCGACATGCATGCCCAGATTGAGACTGTCGTACGGGGACGGGCTCACCCCGCCTGCTCGCGTGGTGAAGAAGGCCCTGACGTTTTCACGGGCGCTCCATTCCGGGCGGATGACCTTCATTTCAGGCGCTCCAGCAGCGCAGCAAAATCTTGCGGGATGGGAGATTCGAAGGTCATGAGCTCGCCTTTTTCCGGATGGAGAAAGGAGAGCCTTGTTGCATGCAGCGCCTGCCTGGGAAAGGAAGCGAGCAGCGCGGAGTTTTCCGATTTTCCGGGTTTCGATCCATAGACCGGATCGCCCACCAGCGGATGGCCGAGGTGCTGCATGTGCACGCGGATCTGGTGCGTCCTTCCGCTTTCCAGGGAACATTCGACCAGGGTGCATCCTTGAAAGGCGTCGATCACCTTGTAATGCGTCCTGGCGGGCTTTCCCTGCGCGATTGCAGCCATTCTGGTGCGATGCGCGGGATGCCTTCCGATCGGGATGTCGACGGTACCGTCCCTGTCCACATGGCCGTGCACCAGGGCGAGGTAGATGCGCTTCACGGATCTTTCCTGGAGCTGGCGGACGAGGCTGGTCTGGGCCGTGAGCGTCTTCGCGACCACCAGAAGTCCGCTCGTTTCCTTGTCGAGGCGATGCACGATGCCGGCTCTCGGAACGGTGGAGAGTTCCCCTGCATGGTGAAGGAGGGCGTTGAGCATCGTTCCATCGCGGTTTCCGCTTCCGGGATGCACGACGAGACCTGCAGGCTTGTCGATGACGAGCAGGGAATCGTCCTCGTACAGGATGGAGAGGGCGATTTCCTGGGGGGCGTGTTCCGTTTCGCAAGGGTCCGGCTCTGCCTCCAGCAGGATTTTCTCTCCTCCCCATACCTTTTCCCTGATGGTGCAGGGTTTGCCTTGCAGCAGCACGTTTCCTTCCTTGATCCAGTGCTGCAGACGGCTTCTGGAATATTCGGGGGCGAGCTTCGCAAGCGCCTGATCGAGGCGGAAACCGGAATATTCCATGGGGATTGTCAAATCGATACGCCTGCGCGAGGATGGGGTATAATCAACGGGTTTTCCGACGGGATTTTTCATGAGACATAGTTTAGCCCTAATTCTTGCATTGATGATAGCCGGATGCAGTCTGTTGCCGAGTTCTCACGACGCTTCCGAGGATACCGCTTCCGTGAGCGAGCTGTACGCGAAGGCGAAAGTCGAGATGAATGCGGACAATTACCAGAAGGCTACAGAATACCTGGAAAAGCTCCAGTCTCGTTTTCCCTACGGCATCTATGCGCAGCAGGCGCAACTCGATCTCATCTATGTGTATTACAAGAATGAGGATTCCGCTTCCGCGATCGCGGCGGCAGACCGCTTTGTCAAATTCCATCCCAACAGTCCGGCCGTGGATTATGCCTATTACATGAAGGGGCTCGCCAATTTCATCGGCGATACCGGGGTGATTTCCTCGATGGTGCAAAAGGACATGAGCAAGCGCGATCCGAAATCGGAGACCGAGTCCTTCGAAGCCTTCAAACAACTGGTCACCCGCTTCCCGAACAGCAAGTATACGCCCGATGCAAGACAGCGCATGCAGTATCTGGCCAACAACCTGGCCCTGCACGAGATCCATGTGGCGGAATATTATTACCGCCGCGGAGCCTATGTCGCCGCCATCAACCGGGCAAAGGAAGTGCTGGAGAAGTTCTCCGGTACGCCTTCCACCGAAAAGGCGCTGATCGTCATGGTGCGTTCCTACGATGCCCTTGGCATGACGAAGCTGCAGAAGGATGCGGAGCGGGTGCTCGACTCCACCTATCCTGAATGGAAAACCAAAAAGGTGGTGGAGAAGCGGGCTTCCTGGTGGAATTTCTGGAAGTGAGGATCAAAGGATCCTCTCGAGCCTCCTGATCGCAGGGTCCTGGGTCGTCCCGGAAGAAAAACCGAGGGCCGACATCAGGTCGAGCATGGGGGTGTTTGCGGCGAGCACATCCCCCCACATCTTTTTCACGCCTTTCTCCCGCGCGCTTTCCATGAGGTAAAGCATCAGTTTGGCGCCGAGCCCCTTGTGCTGCCATTCGTCCGCGATGACGATGGCGAATTCGCAGCTTTCACCCGATGCATCGACGACGTAGCGTGTGACCCCGAGTTCGATTTCGCGTCCCTTTTCCGTGGTCATGGCGATGAAGGCCATTTCGCGATCGTAATCGATCTGCGTGAAACGGGAAAGCATTTGCGGGGTGAGTTCCCGAATGGGGGCGAAAAACCGCATGTAACGGGTTTGTTCGGACAGATTCTTCACGAATTCCTGCTCCGCTTCCGCATCTTCAGGCCGGATCGGGCGGATCGTCACCAGCGTTCCATCGCTGAGCAGCCATTCCCGCTCCAGTCTCGATGGATAGGGATAGATCGCCATGTGACCGTAGGGAGCGCCCGTTGCGGGATAATCGACGATAATGCGGGCATCTGCGGCGATTGCTCCGGTTTCGTCGACGATCAGCGGATTGATGTCCATTTCCCTCAGCCACGGAAGTTCGCAGATCATCTCGGAAATTCGCAGCAATACGTTCTCCAGCGCTTCCCTGTGGATTGCAGGCATGGCCCTGAAAGCGCCCAGCATTTTCGAGATTTTCGTTCTCGAGATCATGTCCTGGATGAGGTGATGATTGAGGGGAGGGAGGGAAAGCGCGACATCTCCGAGCGCTTCCACCGCCGTGCCTCCGGCTCCGAAGGAGACGACCGGGCCGAAAACGGGATCGGTCGTGACGCCAACCATCACTTCGCGCCGGTTCGGGCGGTTCAGCATCGGCTGGATCGAGATTCCCTCGATTTTCGCTCCGGGCATCGCCCGGCTGACGTTTTCCATGATTTCCCGGTAGGCATTGGCGACTTCCCTGGAGTTCGCGATGTTGAGCCTGACCCCTCCCACGTCGGACTTGTGGGTGATGTCCGGGGAGTGGATTTTCATCGCGAGCGGGAATCCGATTTCGATGGCAAGCAGCATGGCCTCCGAGGGCGAGCGAGCGACGAAGGTTTGCGATACGGGAATGTGGAATGCGGCCAGGAGCGCCTTCGATTCGATTTCGTTCAGGATATGGCGTTTTTCGGCCAGTGCGCCTTCGATCAGGATTCTGGCGCCTTCGACATCGGGTTCGGCGTGATCCTGGGAAAGGGAGCCTGGAACCTGTAGGAGAAGCTGCTGGTTCCTGTGATAGCTCGCCAGATACGAGAAGGATTCCACCGCGGTTTCCGGAGAACGGAAGCTGGGGATTCTCGCCTGATCGAATTCCTTCCTGCTCGATGCGACGCTCGATTCCCCCATCCAGCAGGCGAGCATCATCTTCCTTTCCCGCTTGGAAAGTTCGACCAGCGCGTCCGCGACTTGTTTCGGTTCCGTCATCGCCTGGGGGGTGAGCATGACGAGTACTGCATCGACCTGGGGATCCTTCATGCAGGCTTCGACCCCCCTGGCGAAACGCTCCGTGGTGGCGTCCCCGATGATGTCGACCGGGTTGCCCCGGGACCAGTTTGCTGGCAGGAACGAGTCGAGTTCCCGGAGGGTTTCGTCCGAGAGGGCAGCGAGCGCGATGTTGCAGTCTGCTGCGCTGTCCGCCGCCATGACGCCGGGGCCTCCGCCGTTGGTGACGATGGCGAGCCGGTCCCCCTTCGGCCGGTTGGGTGCGGAGAGCACCTTGGCGGCTGCGAAAAGCTGCGAATAGGTTTTCACCCGCACGGTTCCCGCCCGCCTCAATGCGGCGCCGAAAACCGCGTCCGCGCCCACGATCGAACCGGTGTGGGTCTGTGCCGCTTTCGAGCCGATTTCGTTTCTGCCCACTTTGAGGACGAGGACCGGTTTCGTTCTGGCCGCAGCCCGCAGCGCGCTCAGAAAGCGCCGGGAGGACTTGATTCCTTCCACGTAGATCAGGATGCTGGAGGTCTCCGGATCGGCGAGCAGGAAATCGAGGATTTCACCGAAATCGATGTCGAGCGCATCCCCCATCGAGATCACGCTGGAAAAACCCACATCCGTTGCGGTCGCCCAGTCGAGGAGCGCGGTGCAAAGCGCGCCCGATTGCGAAACCAGGGCGAGATTGCCCGGTTTGGCGCCTGCCTTGCCGAAAGTGGCATTGAGTCCACGGGAAGGGCGCATCACGCCCAGGCAGTTCGGTCCCACGATGCGGATTCCCCAGGATTTTGCCCTGGAGGAAATCTGTTCCGTCTGCTGGCGGTCCATTCCGGCGGTGATGATGACGGCGACCTTCACGCCCTTTCTTCCGCAGGAATCCATGAGTTCCGGAATGGATTTGGGCGGGGTGACGATGACCGCCATGTCCACTTCCCCGTCGATGGCATTGATTTCCGAATAGGCGCGAATGCCCAGGATGCTTTCATGCTTGGGATTGACTGCATACAGCTTGCCCTGGAAATTCGCTTCGATCAGGTTGGAAAGCACCAGCCTTCCCACGGATCCCTCCCGTTCGCTTGCGCCGATCAGCGCGACGGATTCGGGGGAGAACAGGGTATCGAGAGCATGCATTGGCATTGGATCAGGCCTTTCCGGGTGGTTTCCATTTTCTGAGGAGCAACGAATTGCTGACTACGGACACCGAACTCATCGCCATGGCGGCGCCGGCTACGACCGGGTTCAGCATTCCTGCGGCTGCGAGCGGTATTCCGAATACATTGTAGATGAAGGCGAAGAAAAGGTTCTGCCGGATTTTCTTCATCGTTTTTCTGGACAGATCGACTGCATCGGCCACGCTCTCCAGATTGCTGTTCATGAGGGTGATGCCGGAAGCTTCCAGTGCGATGTCCGAACCCGATCCGATGGCGAAGCTCACGTCGGCTGCGGCGAGTGCCGGCGCATCGTTGATGCCGTCTCCGGCCATGGCGACGAAGGATCCCTGCGCCTTGAGCCTGGCCACTTCGGCAGCCTTTTCGCCGGGAAGCACGCCGGCGAGAAAGCGCTCGATGCCTGCCTGTTTCGCGATTTCGGAAGCGGTGCCCGCATTGTCTCCGGTCAGCATCACGATTTCCATGCCCATTTTCCTGAGCCTTTTCACCGCTTCTGCAGAATTCTTCCTGAGACTGTCGGAGATGGAGAATGTGCCGATGAGTTTTCCCTCCTCGGCTACCCCGACCAGCGTCCCGTTTCCATTCGTTTCCATGGAGATGCCCGCTTCTGCAAGGAAGGAAGGGGAGCCCATCCGGTATTTCCTGCCTGCGACGGTTCCGGTGATGCCGCCCCCCGGCGTTGCCTGGAATCCGGAAACTTCCTGCCCGGCTGCGCCGCCCGCCTTGGCCTTTTCGATGATGGCGCGGGCGATGGGGTGCTCGGAGCCGGCTTCGAGCGACATGGCGATCGACAGGAGTTTCGCTTCGGATATGGAAATGGGCACGACTCCGGTCACCGAGGGCCTTCCTTCGGTGAGCGTTCCGGTCTTGTCGAGCACCAGGGTTGCGATCCTTTCCGCGTTTTCCAGCGCCTGCGCATCGCGAACCAGGATTCCGGCTTTCGCTCCCTGGCCGATTCCGACCATGATCGCGGTCGGAGTGGCGAGTCCCAGCGCGCAGGGGCAGGCGATGACGAGCACGGCAACTGCGTCGACCAGCCCTGCGGAAGGGTTTCCGGAGAGCCACCAGAAGAGGAAAGTGAGGATGGAAATGCTGACCACTGCCGGGACGAAAATGCCGGAAATCCTGTCTGCGAGGCGCTGGATCGGCGCCTTCGAACCCTGCGCTTCCTCGACGAGGCGGATGATCGCGGAGAGCTGGGTTCCGGATCCGACCGCGCTCGCCCTGCAACGAAGCGATCCGGTCTGGTTGATGGTCGCGGCAAAAATCCTGTTTCCTTCCCTTTTTTCCACCGGAATGCTTTCCCCGGTCAGCATCGATTCGTCGATCATGGAGTCGCCGGACAGAACCAGTCCGTCTGCCGGGATGCTTTCCCCGGCCTTCACCAGAAAGATGTCGCCCACCGAAAGACTCGCTGCATCGACCTCGATGATTTCCCCGTTTCTTTCCAGGTGAGCGGATTTCGGTCTGAGCCTGACGAGTTCCTCGATCGCGCCGGAAGTCTTCGCCTTGGCCCTGGCTTCCAGGATCTTGCCCAGAAGCACCAGGGTGATGACCGCAGCGCCCGCCTCGAAATACACATGCTGGTTCAGGGAAAACAGCGTCACGATGGCGCTGAAGAAATAGGCGACGCTGGTGCCGAGCGCGACCAGCACGTCCATGTTGGCCCCCCCTCCCTTCAGGGAATGATAGGCTCCGACGTAGAATCTTCTTCCGATCCAGAACTGGACAGGGGTGGCGAGCGCGAGCTGAAACAGCCTCGGAAGTTCGGCGTGCAGACCGAACAGCATCGGGATCATCTGCAAAAGGAGGGGGATCGTGAGGATCGCGGAAACCGCGAACACTTTCAGTTCCCGATGGTAATGCCGCTTCCTTTCCTCCCTGTCGGCCTGACTGATTTCCTTCGCCTCGTAGCCCGCCTTTTTCACCGCTTCGATGAGGCGCTGCGCATCCAGGGTTCCGCGGGGAAATTTAGCATGCAATTTTTCGGACGCGAAATTGACGTTCGCTTCCACCCCCTGGATCGAATTGAGCGCCTTTTCGATGGTGAGCGCGCAGTTCGCGCAGTGCATTCCGGAGATGGCCAGGTCGACCGACTCCAGCGGCACGGAAAAACCGGTTTCGACCACTTTCGCAACGATGCTTTCCCTGGACGATTTTTCCGG